>JBBSII010000143.1:0-8739 GCA_038232175.1 Thermomicrobiales bacterium | reverse complement strand
GCGGTGATCTCATGGTTGAAGCGGAGGTTGCCGCCGGGGTACCGGATGCGGTTCAGCACGGCGACCGTGTCCACCGTGCCGTCATTGTTCGCGTCCGTCACGCGGAGGACTTCGCCGGTGTGCGTCGTGCTCTCGCTGGGCTGCGCGGGCGGCTGGAGGCAGCGAACGGCGTAGACTGTGCCGTCCGGCGCGAAGTCCGCCCCGTAGAAGACCTGCGGCGTCGGGTCGCCGCTCCGCAGGTTGAGGAGGAGCCGCTTCGTGCCCGCCGCGCGGTCGATCTGGAAGAGGTTGCCGGTGTTCGTCAACACATGGAGCGCGCCGGTCTGAGGCTGGAAGAGGGCGCGAATCGGCGGGCCGTCCTCCTTCGCGAAGTCGAGGACGCCGTGGAGCGCGAACCCGGCGGGTGCGCTCGGCAGCGGGATGGCGGCGGGCGTGACGGTCGGTGTGGTCGTTGGCGTTGGCCCGGTCGAAGTGCCGCTGAGGTAACGCCACTGGTAGTAGTGCTGGCCGATGTTGCCGAACTCGACCTTGAAGGGGTCAGGGTTCGTCGGGGTGTACGTCAGCACGCGCCGCTCGAACCCCTGCACCATCACGGTTCGTACGACCCCCGCAACCTTGGCTTCTGCCCAGAATGGCTCTGTCACGGCGAGACCGACGGCGGGGACGCCCGCTTTGTCCCGAAAGTCCTGGAAGATGCGCGGCACTTTGTGTTTCGTCACTGAGTCATAAAAGGTGAGATCGGTACGAGGGTCATTGCGGGCCTCTTCATAGCGCGCGGCTGCGCCGTCCGGTCGCAGCAGCGTCAGAACGGGGTCGAAACCGCCGGCAATGGGCGTCGTGTTCGGTTGCTGAACGAGCGTGAGGTCGGCGTAGGTCGGGAAGGTGTTGTCCGGGTCGCCCGTGACGGGCACGCGCGCGGGCTGGCGCTGCTCGAACTGCGTGTCACCGATCTGGACGCGACCGGAGAGCAGTTCGACCGTTAGCAGACCGTTCGTGACCGAGGCAGCGGGCGTCGTCTGCTCCATGCGCGCCTTGTCGAAGTACTGCACCGTACGCTTGCCCGTCATGATGACGGCGGCGCAGACCTGACCGGGCGCGCAGATCAGCCCGGAGGACCCTTCGGCGTACGCTTCCAGTTGCCCATCGCGCGCAGTCGCGAGCGGCCCCCAGAAGTTGGGCAGGATCGCCTCGCCCTGCTGCCACTGCGCCTCGAACTTCGGGGAGGCGAAGAAGGCGGACGCGGCGGCGGGCGACGCGAGCGCGAGCACAAGCGGGAGGAGCAGCGCGCACACCGAAACGATCACTGCCCATCGCCCGATCCGCCCGCGCCCGCCCATCCGTGGCCTCCCTTTGCTCGTATCCTCCGCTCACCAGTGTTACATGAGTATAGCAGATCAGTGGCGGCGGGCTGATGAACCTTCACAACTTGATTGGGTAATGGGAGCACAGGCTAAAGCCCATGCCACCGGTGGCGTAGGCTTTAGCCTGCGTCCCCGGCTATTACCCGATTAAGTCGTTAAGGTTCATCAGCCCGCCACCGGGAGCGTTAGCTGATTCAGTTAGTATGAAAACGCGCTAATCGCCGCCGTTGCTCGCAGCGTACGCAGGGCGCGGCTGCGGCTTGATGCGCGCCGTAATTGCCATCGGGATGACCGTGAGGGCGATGCTGCCGACGATGACGTAAGGGTTCGTCAGGACGCTCATCGTGTCGTTGCCCTGCGTCCCGGCGAGGAAGCCGAGGCCGACGTACGTGCCCGCCCAGAGGACTTCGCCGATTGCGTCGTAGAGCAGGAACCGGCCGAGCGAGTACCGCCGCGCGCCACTGACGACGTTGACGACGGGACCGAACGCGGCGAGCACCGTGCGGCTCAGGAGGATGAGCACGCCCATGCTGCCGCGCCGGTCGAGCATCGCGTCGGACCATCCCGTCGCCTGGCGGATGGTCTTCCATGCGAGAATGCGCATGATCGCCCGCTTCATCCAGTGCATCGACGCATTGACCCGCGTGTCGCGCGCGGTCGCCCGCCCGACGAAGAACCGGACACCGAGGCGACCCGCGACGTAGCCGAGTGCATCGCCGAGGATCGCGCCCGTCGCGGCGAGGCCGATCAGCAGCACGATGTGCATCTGCCCGTGCGCGGCGAGGACGCCCGCAGCCGTGAGCATCCCGGCGACGGGCAGCGGCAGACCGAAGGCGGCGATGAGCACGATGAGCGCGATGGCAATGTGGCTGTAGAGGGTGTTGTCGAACATATCCATCGCTCCTTTCTCTCGCTCGCCAATGTCGTCACGTGTAGTATGACCGCCGCCGTATGTGGTGCGGTACCGCTCTCGGAATGGTATTCCCCCGGAATGTTCGGCGTGTACGCGTGCCCTCCCAACGGGGGGATACATTCATAAGAACACATTCCGTGCCATGATGTTTCGTTTGTAAAAAAGTTCGTAAGCGGCGATGAGAGGTGTTTTACGTAGAGATGACATCCGCGATGTCTCTTTCCCAAGCCTTGAACCGCGAACCGCGAACCGCGAACCGCTCACCTTGACGCCACCGTGCGTCGCGTGGCACGATGCCCACGTTCACGACACGGCTACGTTCCGCACCATACTTGATAAAGGAGATGCAGCGATGGCAATGACCGCACGCGGAGTGATCGCACGGACGCCCGGCGCGGCTGCCGAGGTGGAAGAGTTCCTCATCGACGATCCGGGGCCGGACGAGGTGCTCGTGCGCATCCTCGCGTCCGGCGTTTGCCACACCGACCTCGGCGTGAAGATGGGCACCTACGGCGCCGAGGGCTTCCCCTTCCTGCTCGGGCACGAGGGCGCGGGCATCATCGAGAAGGTCGGGCCGGGCATCGAGGCGCCGCAGGTGGGCGACCATGTCATCCTCGCGTGGCGCGCGCCGTGCGGGAAGTGCCGCTTCTGCCTGCGCGGCCAGCCGAACTACTGCGCCAACAGCCTGAATGCCGAGAAGCGGATGCGCGCGAAGGACGGCAAGACGCTCAACCCCGTCCTCGGCATCGGCACCTTCTGCACGCACACCGTCGTCCACGCGCATCAGGCAATCGTGATCGACAAGGCGCTACCAGACCCGCAGATGTCGCTGATCGGCTGCGGCGTGATGACGGGCGTCGGCGCGGCACTCTACTCAGCGGGGGTGAAGCCGGGCACGAGCGCGGCGGTCTTCGGCTGCGGCGGCGTGGGCGACAGCGTCATCCAGGGCGCGCGGCTCGCCGGGGCGACGACGATTATCGCAGTCGATCTCGACCCGAAGAAGCTCGAATGGGCGAAGCAGTTCGGCGCGACGCACACCGTCAACGCGCGGGAGGGCGACGCCGTCGCGCGGATCAAGGAACTGACGGGCGGCAACGGCGTGGACTACTCATTCGAGGCGGTCGGGCGACCGGAGACGCTGGAGCAGGCGCTCTTCTGCCGCGATCTCGCGGGGACGTGCGTCTTCATCGGCGTGCCCGGCCCCGGCCCGAAGCTCACCCTCGACATGCAGCGCTTCTTCGATGTCGGCGGCAACACCGTCGTCTCGTGGTACGGCAACTGCCTGCCCACGCGGGACTTCCCCTTGCTGGCGGCGTGGTACCAGCAGGGGCAGTTGAAACTCGACGAGGTCGTGACGCAGTTGATCACACTGGAGGAGACCGAGGAGGCGTTCCACGCGATGGAGCGCGGCGAAACCCTGCGCTCGGTGATCGATCTGGCGAACGCATAATCCCATCCCCAGCCCCCTCCCGCTTCGGGAGGGGGAGCGCAACAGGTCACTTCCGGGCGTGTGCCCCAAGCCACCCGAGGGTATCCTGCAGCGGGGCCATGTCGATCGGCTGGAAGTTGTCTTGATAGACCGTCGGCGCGACGCCGAGGGAGTGGCCGAGGCCCCGGTACATGTGCAGCGTGTGGCCCGAGTTCCCCGACGCAGCGAGGGCGTCGTCGATCTGCTTCGCCCCGTTGGGAGAGACATTCGCGTCCGAGGTCCCCTGGAGGATGAGCACCGGGCCTTTGTACCCCGGCAGGCTGCTGACGATGGTAGGCAGTGACTTGTCGGACGTGTACTGGCTGAAGGGGCCGTTCCGCGCATTCTCATCGAAGTTCGCGAAGAAGCCCTGGGAGGATGGGACGATCTCGCCCGCGATATCCAGTTTCCCGTCACCGTTTTTGTCCGTCTGCGGGTTCAGCCGCAGTCCGCTCGACGCGGGTGGCGCGACAGCGGACGACGCGGGCGCGGTGGCTGCGGTCGGTGACGCGGACGACGCAGTTTGCGACAAGTCGAGCGTCAGGACGGCGGCGAAGCCCGATGCCGTGCCGGGACTGTTCCGGAACGCGGCGAGGATCTCCTCAATCGTGATCGCGCCATCTTTGTTCGTGTCCGCGACATCGCGTAGGAAGCCGACGCCGACATCGAGCGATTGGTATGCGAAGGTATCCTTCCACGATCCCGCGACGGGCGCTTGGAGGATCAATCCAGCGATTTCCGGGTGTACCAGGACGAGCGCGGTCGCGTGCGTCGTTCCCTCGCTCCAGCCATAGAGGTAGAGCCGCGCCGGATCGACCTTCGGGTTCGCCTTCACCGCTCCGTACACCTTGTCGGCGTCCGCGAGCAGTTGCTTTTGGGAGAGGGAGTAGAATTTCCCCGAGACGCTTGGGTCCGCCTGATCGCGCGGGCCGGTGATGTAGCGCTTGTTATAGCGCACGACCGCGTAGCCGTTCGCGCTCAGATACTCCGCAATGTCGCGGAAGATGTGCGACTGCTCCCGCCCGGCGTGCGGTCGCGGATCGTGAAGTCGAGGTCGTACGGGCCGCTGCCGGGGATGAGCAAGGGGGATGAGCAAGATGGTCGGGAACGGGCCATTGCCGATGGGCGGATAGGTCAATTGCGCCCGCGTCTGGAAGTCCCCGAAGTCCACGGTGAAGTCGTCACGCCGGATGTTCTGCACCGACGCGACGGAGGATGGCGCGGCGCTCTCTGTCGCTACCGTCGCCTGCGTCACCGCTGAGGGTCGCGCCGCTGTTCCCGTCGCTGTGGGCGCGGCGCCGGTGACGGCGGACGAAGCGGCGGGTGAACCGGTCGTGCGTGTTGGCTGCGTCGCCGCACCGGAGGGGGCAGCGCTCGTCGATGACGCGGCAGCGGGCGATGGTGTGGGCGTCGCGGTTGAACTGCCGCCGCACGCCACCAGCAGGAGGCAGAACAGCGCGAGCGTTGCATGTGAAAACAGGTGTCTATCCCGGTGATTCATCCATGTATCTCCCTCTGTATGACGCTGATCATCGTGGTGAGTCGAGCCGTCGCTTTGGATGGGCGCGCAAGGTGGATGCCACTGTCGCGCCGCGCCCCTTCCCACTCGGTGCGGCGGCGCATACGATACGTGCGATGATGAAGTCGCATGATGAATGATGGAGGGTCGCGGTGTTCTCATTAATTAAGGAACTGACCGAGTTAGCGGGGCCAGTGGGTCAGGAGGGTATCGTCCTCGACCATATCGAGCGTGTCTGGCGCGAGGCGGGCGCGACGACCGAGCGTACACGCATCGGCAATGTCATCGCCCGCGCGGGTGGGACGGGCAAGAAGTTGCTGATCGCCGCGCACGCCGACGAACTCTGCTACCTCGTCCGCGCCATCGACCCCGGCGGGTTCCTCTGGCTGGCGAACGGGCAGGCGTGGGAGCGGAAGACGAGCATCCGCAACGGGTTCACTGTCGGGCAGCGCGTGCGAGTGCTGGCGCGCTCCGGCCCGCTCCCCGGCGTGATTGCCACCGCGACGGGGCACCTCGCTTCGCTCGCCCTCCCCGAACCGACCGAGATTACCTGGAACGATTTCTGGGTGGACACGGGGCACACGCACGACGAACTGCTGGCGCGTGGTGTCACCCCCGGCACGCGCGTCATCTGGGATGCGACGACCGAGCAGTTCGGCCCGCACGTCACGGGCAAGGCGCTCGACGACCGCGTGCCCCTCGCCGTCATCACCGAGGTGCTGCGCCGCGTGCCGCAGGATGAACTCGGCTGCGAGTTGACTCTCGCGTGCACGGTGCAGGAGGAGATCGGGCTGATCGGCGCGTTTGCTGTCGTCGCGCGCGAGCAGTACGACGCGGGGATCGCCGTCGAAATCGGCCTCGCGGGGGACATCCCCGGCGTCGAGGAGCGCGCGATGCCGCTCCGCCTCGGCGCGGGGCCGGTGCTCGTCCACAAGGACGCACTCACCCACTACGACCACGCCCTGACCGCCACGCTCGAACGGACGGCGGGTGCGGCGGGCATCCCGATCCAGCACGCCGTCTTCGGCTCCTTCGGCAGCGACGGCGCGGCGATGATGAAGGCGGACATCCCCGCCGCGATGGTCGCCTTCCCCGCCCGCTACACTCACAGCCCCTTCGAGACCGGCCATCTCGGTGACATCGAAGCCCTCGTGGACTGGCTCTGCGCCTTCGTGCGGGAGGATATGCAATGAGGAATAGTTGTCCGAGAAGCAGTCAGCCACGCTTGAAAGTGGTACCGGGTAGTGGTACCATCAATCGGTGAACACGAAGCAGCGCAAGACGCTTGATCTGCTTTTCAAAGACCCGATACCGGCGGAGATTTCGTGGGCGGACATCGAGAGTCTGTTTCGGGCATTGGGAGTGGTGGCTAAAGAGGGCGCAGGGTCACGAATCCGCGTTACCCTGAACGGTGTTCCCGCATCGTTCCACGTCCCTCATCCGCGACGGCGCGCTGCACAGGGGCGCATTCGCGCTGTGCGGATGTTTCTCCAGGATGCAGGGGTACGACCATGAATACACTGGAACACAAGGGCTATACAGGCGCAATGGAAGTGGATACCGACGCGAAAGTGCTTTTTGGCCGGGTCACCAATATCCGCACTATCATTACCTTTGAGGGGGACACGGTTGCTGAGGCGGAACAGGCGTTTCGCGACTCCATTGACGACTATCTTACATGGTGTGCGGAAGATGGCATGGAGCCGGAGAAACCGTACTCCGGCCAGTTTCGCTTTCGTACCACGCCGGAACATCACCGCCTAATTGCCCTCGCCGCTGCTCGCGACGGCAAGAGCATCAACACATGGTTGGATGAGGTCGCAACGCGGGCGGCGAAGCAGGAGTTGATCGGGATCAGTTAATCCTTCGGCCGATATGACTTTCTTCCCCTTCCCCGGACGGGTCGGTACATCTGGCAGCCGACGCGGTAGCGCGCGCTGACGAATCACTCACATCCACGCCAATGTCCTGGATTTGCCGCTATGGGAGAGAACCGATTCGCCAGATAGACCCGAATGACATACGCTACGCAAGACACGGGGTTGCCCCGGCATTTTCCGGGGCGGCGCGGTGTTCTAGAGTAGCGGGGAGCGAGGCGGACGGCGATTCGCGGATGATGGGCAGGGTGTGGCGCGTGGCGATCGATACCGGCAACCAACACTACCAGGAGATCGTGCGGCGACTGTCGCTCACGATGCCGACACTCGACCGCGCCGCGCTCGACCGAGCGATCACGGATCTCGGCGCGACGCCGGAGACGGTGACCGAGGAGCAGATCCTTCATGCCCTGCGCGAGGCGGTCTTCCCGATCCTCGCGTCGCGTGCCGATGGCGCGACCGCGCAGACCACGCCCGTCGGCCTGATTACGACCGATGTGGAGGGCCGCGTGCGGTCGATCACGCCGACCGCCGCTCTGCTTGTTGGCCTGCCTGCCGATGCGGCGGTGATCGGGAAGCTGGTCGCCGCCGTGCCGGGATTGGACTGCTGCGTCCCCTCGGTCGCCGCCTTCCAGGGAGCGGACGCGGATATGGTGCGGAGTGAGGAATGCATCATTCCTGCCGATGGGCGGCGCGTGCAGTGCATCAGCCATCTGCATCGCGGTGCGGACGGGCGGGTGTGCGGCGTCAGCGTGACGGTGCAGGACATCACGCTCCGCACCGCGCTCTACGCCGAGATCGGCACGCACTACCATGCGAGCGAGACCCGCGTGCAGGAGTTGACGGCCCTCGCGGAAATCGCGCGGCTCGTCGCGCTCGCGACCTCGCTCGATGCGACGCTCGCGGCGATCACGGAGCGGACGACCCGCCTCATTGGCTGCCGGGCGACGGCGATTTTTTTGCCGGATGCGTCCGGACGGTTGCAACTGATGGGGCAGTTCGGCCTGCCGGACGACTACGCGCCGACGATCGGCGCGTACATGCAGGGCACGCCGCAGATGCCGGACGCGATGCAGCCCCCGACCACGCTCGCCTTCCGGGATCGTGTGCCGGTGCACCGCAGCCTGATCGACATTCCGCCGGATGCGCCGCAGGCGGTCCTGACGACGCGGCTCGCCGGGATGACGGGCGGTTGGGCCTCCATCGTCGCGGTGCCGCTCGTGGCGCAAGGGGTCGCGATCGGGACCTTGACCTGCTATCTCGCGCAAACGGAGCCGCCCGCAGATGAGACATTGCGGTTCATCACGACCATCGCGGATCAGGCGGCGATCGCGGTGCAGAACAGCACGTTGCACGCAGAGACGCGGCGGCAACTCGCGGAAATGACGGCGCTGCATCAGAGCGCGGCGATCCTCAATTCCAGCCTCGACCGTGCGGCGGTGCTCACGACGATTGTCGAGCAGGCAGCGGAGGTGACGGGTGCGCGGGCATGCGCCCTGCTCGAACTCTCCGGCACGGGCGATGGGATGATCCCGCGCGCGTCAATCGGGACGGACAAACTCCCGTTTCCGCACATGCCGATCCTCCGCTACGGGCCGGCG
>JBBSII010000142.1:0-8741 GCA_038232175.1 Thermomicrobiales bacterium | reverse complement strand
TCCCCGTCCCAGACCTCCTGTGGCGCGCCGTCGTAGGGGAAGTGGGCCGCGAAGTCCGCAGGGGTGGGGTGAAACGACCGCACCAGCGTCATGCCCACCTTCTCCATCACCCGGCGGGAGCCGAGGTTGTGCTGATAGGTGGAGGCGACGACGCGCCGTACGTCCAACTCGGTGAAGCCCTTGCGAATCAGCGCGCGCGACCCCTCGGTGCCGTACCCCTTGCCCCACGCCGACTTGCGCAGCCGATAGCCGAGTTCGGGTTCATCGAGGGGGCCACCCTCCGGTGGGCGGAAGTGGAACCAGCCCAGGAACTCCCCGGTGGACTTCTCGATGGCCGCCCAGAAGCCGAACCCTTCATACCGCTCGTAGTAGCGGAGGTACGTGGGCAGGTAGTCGTTCTGGAGCACTTCGCGGGGTGTGGGCGGGCCACCGGTGAGGAAGCGCATCACGTCGGGGTCGCTGTCGAGCGCGACCAGGTTCGCCAGATCGTCTGCGGTGAACCGGCGCAGCACCAATCGTTCGGTTTCCAGGAAAATCTGCATCCCCTCATTCCTCCCCACGGCAATGCAAACACGGCAGAACGGGCAGAATAGCCGACTCCGCTATCGACCGCAATCCGCTTCGCTTCTCAGAAGCGGAAGATTGTTTGAAAATGCACGAACTTGGTGCTATGCTCCCGCGCCAGTGGGCAGAACGGAGTAACGAGTAACGAGTAACGAGTAACAAGAGGATTGGCTTCGGTATCTCGTTACTCGTTACTCGCTACTCGTTACTTTCGACGTGTTCTTCGCGGCGTGGGCGAAATCGCAATGCGGGGTATGAAGCCGTGGTGAATCTGCTCTGGGTCGCGATCCTGCTGCCGCTCGTCGGGTGCGTCGTGCTCTCGCTCGCGGGGGAGCGGCTGGGCGCGCGGGCGATTGCGCTCGTCGGGTGCATCAGCGTCCTTGCCAGTTTCGCGCTGATCGCGGTCGCCTTCACGGACCTGCTCAGCCTCGCGGCGGGTGAGCGGGTGCGGGTCTCCGGTGGTTGGCGATGGCTCGAACTCGGCGACTTCACGCTCCAGGCGCGTCTCCTGTTCGACCCCCTCGCCGCCCTGCTCGCGCTGATCGTGACGGGCGTTGGCGGGCTGATCCACATCTACGCGGCGGGGTACATGGCGGGCGAGCGGAGTTACGCGCGCTTCTTTGCCGAGATGAACGGCTTCGTCGCGGCGATGCTCCTCCTAACGCTCGCGGACTCCCTCCCACTGCTCGCGGTGGGCTGGATCGGGGTCGGCATCGCCTCCGCGCTCCTCGTCGCCTTCTGGTACGAGCGGCCCGGCACTATCGCCGCCGGGCGCAAGGCATTCATCTACAACATCGTCGGGGACATCGGGCTGATCGTCGCGATGGCCGTCTGCATCCACCAACTCCGCACGCTCGACATGGCGACGATCAACGCGAATGCGGGAAAGTTGTCACACGGCGGCGCGATTGTCGTCGTGATCGGCTTGCTGCTGGCGGCGGGGGCGAAGTCGGCGCAGTTGCCGCTCTCCGGCTGGCTGCCGGACGCGATGGCCGGGCCGACACCCGTCTCCGCGCTGATCCACGCGGCGACGATGGTCGCGGCGGGCATCTACCTGCTGATCCGTCTCTTCCCGGTGATCGGCCGGAGCGACTTGACTGGCCTTGTCGCGGTGATCGGCGCGGCCACCGCGCTCTACGGTGGGCTGTGCGCGCTCGTGCAGTCGAACCTCAAGCGCGTGCTCGCGTACTCGACGGTCTCGCAACTCGGGCTGATGGTCTTCGCGATCGGGATGGACGCGACGGCGGTGGCCGCCTTCCACCTCGCGACGCATGCCGCGTTCAAGGCGGTGCTCTTCCTCGCCGCCGGTTCGGTGATCCACGCGCTGGACGGCGAGGAACTGCTCGACGGCATGGGCGGGCTGGCGCGGCGGCTGCCGCAGACGACGCTCGCCTTCCTGATCGGCGCGCTCGCGCTCGCCGGCACGCCGGGGCTGTCCGGCTTCTTCTCGAAGGACGCGATCGTCGATGTCGCGCACGAGCGCGGCGTGCTCCCGTACCTCGCGGCGCTCGCCATCTCCGCGCTGACAGCGGCCTACATCACGCGCGCCTTTGTCCGCACCTTCCTCGGCCCGGCGAACGTGGCGCACCTCCACCCGCCCGGCCCGGTGATGACCGCGCCGCAGTGGCTACTCGCCGCCTTCGCGGTCGTCGCGGGGTACCTGCCCGTGCAACGCTTCCTCATCCCGCGCCTCGGCGGGGAGGAGCGGAGTGTCCATCTCGGCACGGCGATCATCAGCACGCTCGTCTCGCTCGTCGCGGCGCTCATTACGTGGTGGCTCATCGGCAGCCCGGCGCGGCGACGGAGCCTGCTGGAAGGCGGCGCGGCGCTGCAACGCGGCTTGCTCGGCGGCCTGGGGCTGGACGCGCTCGTCCGCGCAGTGGTCGTGCGCCCGGTCGTGACGCTCGCGGATTACGCGCAGGGCATGATCGCCTCCCCGGTGGCGGTTTCGGCAACCGAGGAGGACAGGGAAATTCGCGGCAGCGGGACCATCGCGGCGCTCGCACCCCTCCGGCACGCGAACCTGCACCGCTATGTTGGCGGTCTCATCGTCGGCACGCTCGCCGCCGCGTTGTATTTGATGATCCGGGGGGCGTGAACGGAGCGACGAGTAACGAGTAACCAGGAGGGACGGATTTCTCGTTACTCGTTACTGTCAAGGGGGGTGTAGGTAATGTCCGTCCCGTACATGGCGTTGTCGCCGCTGATCGCGATTGGGGTCGCCGCGATCGCGCTCCTGACGCTCTCCGCCCTCGCCCCGCGCCAGCGGAACCTCGCGGCGGCGCTCACCGTAGTCGGGCTGCTCGCTGCGTGCGGGCTGCTGCTCTGGGGCTGGCGGGATGCGCGCACCGCCTTCGATGGGACGGTGACGGTCGATGCGCTCGCCGTCGCGTTCGGCGTACTCGGCCTCGCGACGGTGCTCGTGACCGTGCTGCTCTCGGTGCCATTCGGGGCGAAGGAGCGGTGGGAGAGCGGCGACTACGAGGCGCTCCTGCTGTTCGCGGCGGGCGGGATGCTCGTGCTCGCGGTCGCGTCCGACCTCCTTGTGCTGATCCTCGGCATCGAACTGCTCGCGCTGCCGCTCTACTTGCTCGCCGGGTTCCCGCGCGGGCGGGAGTCCGCGCTGCGCTACTTCCTGCTCGGTGTCGTCGCGCTGGCGGTGCAGGTCTACGGCACCGCGCTCGTCTACGGCGCGGTCGGCTCGACGAAGTTTGGCGCGATCGCGGCGGTAGCGTCCGGCACGAACGGCAATGACACTCTGCCCTTGCTGCTCGTCGGCCTCGCGCTCGTGCTGACGGGACTCGGATTCAAACTCGCGCTCGTCCCCTTCCACCAGTGGGCGCCGGACGCCTACTACGGCGCGCCGACGCCGGTGCTCGTCGTGCTCGCGGTCGGGACGAAGGTGGCGGTGATCGCGGCGTTCGTCCGGCTGCTCTACGGGGCGGTGCCCGCGCTCCAATCGTACTGGGGGCCAATGGTCACGGCGGTCGCGCTCGTCACGGTGCTCGTCGGCAGCGTCGGCGTGCTCCTGCAGCGGGAGATGGGGCGGCTGATCGCATACTCCGGCATCGCGCAGATCGGCCTCGTCGCGCTCGCGCTAGCGACGGGCAGCGGCGCGGGTGCGCGGGCGGCATTCCTCGGCCTCGTCGCGTACGCGGCGGCGACGGGCGCGCTCGTGACGATCCTCGGGATGCTGCACCGGCAGAGGGGTGGAGGAGACCGCACCCTGCCCGCGCTCGGTGGCCTGCTCACCGAGCGGCGCGGCGTCGCGTTCGCCCTCATCATCGCGCTGCTCTCGCTCGGTGGCATCCCGCCGACGGCCGGATTCGCGGGGAAACTCGCCCTGCTTACCGCCGCGCTCAATGGCGTCAACCCGTGGATCGTCTTCGTCGCCGCCCTCGCCAGCGTCGCGACGGTCGCTGCGTACGTCCGCGTCTTCCTCGCCACTCTCCAGAGCCGCGCCGATGCCCCCGCAATCGTCATCGAGGCGTCGCCGATCCTGATGGTCACGCTCGTCGCCGTGACGCTCGTAACGATCCTCGCCGGTGTCGCGCCGTGGGTAATCGGCTGGTCCGGTAAATTGCTCGGCGGTGGCGGCTTCTAGCGAGTGTTTCGCACGGAGCGCAAGGGGTATACTCCGCGCATGAATGATCCAACTCCGTACCTCGATGTCAACGCGGTGCTGCACGATTTCCTGACGCGTGTGCGAACCGTTCTCGGAGAGCGCTTTCGCGGGATGTATCTCTCCGGGTCCCTCGCCCTCGGCGGTTTCTCGCCGCACAGCAGCGACATTGATTTCGTCGTCGTGACCGACGCGGACCTCCCGGACGACCGCTTTCTGGCCCTGCAAGCGATGCATGCGCGCTTCAATGCCGATGGGTCGCCGTGGGCGACGGAGGTGGAAGCCGCCTACATCCCGCAGGACGCCCTGCGGCGCTATGATCCGGCCCGCGCGCGCCATCCTCACATGGAGCGGGGCGCGGATGAGATTCTTAAGATGGACCAACTCGGTAGCGACTGGATTGTCCAACGCTTCATCCTGCGCGAACACGGGGTGGTGATCGCGGGACCCGACCCGCGCACATTGATCGACCCCATCTCCCCAGAGGACCTGCGCCGGTCGGTGGTCACACTGATGCATACCTGGTGGGGGCCAATGCGCCACGATACCAGTCGTTTGGAATTGCATGACATCGGCTATCAACCCTACGCCGTGCTGACGATGTGCCGGATACTCTACACGCTCGATTCCGGCGCCGTGGTCTCCAAGCCCCTCGCCGCGCGCTGGGCGCAGGAGGCGCTCGATGGGCGTTGGGTCGGACTGATCGAGCGGGCGCTGGCGTGGCGGAAAGATCGTCGAAATGCGGCGCCGGGCGACGACGTAAAAGAAACGCTGGACCTGATCCGGTACACGCTCCAATGCTGCCAGCAGTTGCGCCTCCCTCCATCACCGACCGGGATGCAAGGCTCTACCGCCAACCCGTAACCGCTGCTCCGCCATCCATGGTCAGCCAATGGTGCGACACATCATCCCCATTTCGCCGCCCACCTGTCGCCGCTGAACGAGCCGTGGAACGTCGCGCGGCATCGAGAGGAAAGGGATCAAACCGGCCACGCCTCGCGCGTCCACGCCATCTGCCAGAAGAGCCATTCGTACTCGCTGCTCGTGCGGAAGATGTCGCGCAGTCGTTGCTGGCCCCGGTCGTCCATGCGGGCGGCTTCGTCGTCCACGACGGCACGCAGCCAATCCCCGACCGAGCCGAAATCCGGGCTTGCATAGATGGCGAGCCAATCGTGGTACGGGTGATCGGCGGGCGGTTCGCCCTGTGCCGTGAAGTGCTCCCCGACGACCGCGTAAATCCACGCGCACGGCAGCATGACCGTGACGACCTCCGCGAGCGTGCCGGTCGCGGCGATCGAGAGCATGTGGCGCGTGTAAGCGTAGTTCGTCGGGGCCATCGGCGCCGCCGCCATCTCCGCCATTGTCAGGCCGAACCGGGCGGCGTACATCTCGTGCAGCGCGCGCTCCACGCGGACGGTGTCCATCAGGAACTCACCGAACTTGAGGATGCGGTCGCGGTCGTCCGTCTTCGTCGCGGCGAAGGCGAAGGTCTTCGCCAGTTCGGTGAGGAATCGCGCGTCCTGCAAGATGTAGAACTGGAACGTTTCCCGTGGCAGCGTGCCGTCCGCGAGGGCAACGACGAACGGGTGCACCAGTTGCGCATCCCAGATCGCGGCGCACTCCCGCCGCATCGTCTCCGTGAATGAATCCGTCACCACACACTCCTTTCGAAAGGTTTAGCCACAGAGGACACAGAGAGGGCAGAGAAATGCGGAAAAAAGAGATGAAGAATGTGCATTCAAGATGCATAGACCCCTCAATCGTTTCCGCCCTTCTTCTCTCCTTCTCTTCTCCCACTCTGTGCTCTCTGTGGTTCTGTGGCTAAATCCTCTGGTAAGACGAGGTGGTTGAGGGGGCCGTGACCGTGGCCGAGGCCGGGGGCGGATGCGATGGCGGCGTGAGTGTACCGCTTCGCCGCCGCGAAGGCGTTGGGCACCGTGCGGCCCTGCGCGATGCGGGCGGTCATCGCGGCGGAGAAGGTGCAGCCCGTGCCGTGCGTGTGCGGCGTGTCGATGCGCGGGCTGTCGAGCGATTGGAACGTTTCGCCGTCGTACAGCAGGTCCGTGACCGTCGCGCCACCCATATGGCCGCCCTTGACGACGACCCAGCGCGGCCCGAGCGCGTGGAGCCGCCGTGCCGCCGCGTGCATCTCGTCCCTCGTGCGGATCGGCCCGCCGACGAGCGTCTCCGCCTCCGGCAGGTTCGGCGTGATGACGAGCGCGAGCGGCAGCAGGTGCGTACGGAGCGCGTGGACGGCGTCCGCCGCGAGCAGGTGATCGCCGCTTTTCGCCACCATCACCGGGTCCACGACGAGGTTGGTCAGGCCCGCCCGCGCGATCATCGCCGCGACCGCCATCACGACATCGGCGGTACCGAGCATTCCCGTCTTCAGCGCGTTCACGCCGAGATCGCTCACAACGCTCTCGAATTGCAGGCGGATAAAGGCGGGCGTCAAGGGTTCAACACCCTGCACGCCGACCGTGTTCTGCGCCGTGACCGCCGTCAGGACGCTCATGCCGTAGACACCAAACGCGCAGAATGTCTTCAAGTCCGCCTGAATGCCCGCGCCACCGCCGGAGTCGGACCCGGCGATAGTCAAAGCGCGGGGGAGTGCTGAGGACAAAGCGCCCATCATTGTCTGCCGCCTTGGGAGGGCGATTCAAGCACCGCCCCGACGACCATTGCCAGCGCTTGCGTGGCTATTTCCACGTCTGCTGCGAGGCCGATAGCGGAGATGACGGCGACGCCGGACGCGCCCGCTGCGATCACCGCCGCTACGTTCTCGGTGGTGATGCCGCCGATGCCGACGATGGGGAGCGGGCTGAAGGCGGCGATGGAGCGGATCAGCGTGAGGCCGACGGGTGGCCCGACGTCCGCCTTTGTCGCGCGGGCCTCGTAGACGGGGCCGACGCCGAGGTGATCCGCGCCCGCCGCGATTGCCGCGCGTGCCGCCTCGACGCTGCCCGCCGATGCGCCGACGAACCGGCCCGGCCCGATGAGGCGGCGGGTCGCGTCCACCGGCAGGTCGTCCTCCCCGACGTGGACGCCGTCCGCATCGACGGCGAGGGCGATGTCCACGCGATCGTTAATGATGAGCGGCACGCCCGCCGCCCGCGCGATCTGCTGCAATTCAACCGCATCCCGGAAGAACCGCTGAATATCGCTGCCCTTGTCCCGCAGTTGCAGCACCGTCGCGCCGCCCCGAATCGCCGCTTCCGCCACGTCGCGGAGCGTGCGGCCCGCCGTGAAGTCGCGGTCGAGCACGATGTAGACGGAGAGGTCGAGCGGCCCGCTCACTGGGCCGTCGCCTGCGCCATCGCCTGCCCGAAGGCGTTCCAGAACGGATCGACGCGCGGGTGCACGAGCGGTCGATCCGCGCCGTCCCGCGTGACGGTCATCCCCCGGTCGGCGGGGCGTGTCTCGCCGACGACGCTCGCGACGATCCGCTTCGCCACCAGTGCGCGCACGACGGCGTCCGCCTTTTCCGGTCGACAGGTGAGCAGGAGCGTCCCCTCGCTGATCGCGGCGTACGGATCCATCCCGAACGCCTCACAGACGGCGCGGGCGGCGTCCGCGACGGGGATCGCCCCCTGATCGATGTGCATTCCAATGCCCGCCGCCTGCGCGATCTCGTACAACCCGCCCCAGACGCCGCACTCCGTCGCGTCGTGCATCGCCGTGACGCCGTTCGCCCGCACGCCGACACCGACGGCGGTCATCGCGTCCTCCACGACGGACATCTGCCAGAAGAGGTCCGCCGCGCCCTGCGCCACCGCCGCGCCGCACTTCTCCTCGACGAGCGACGGGAAGGAGACGCCGAAGAGTCCCGTCGCCTCGATGGCCGCCCCCTTCGTGACGATCACCGCGTCGCCCACCTGTGCCATCGTCGGCACGACGTAGGCATCCTCCGACCCGACGCTCATCACCGTCGCGCCGCCGACCATCGGGTAGTCGCAGCCGTCGTACCGCGCCGTGTGCCCCGCGACAATCGCGATGCCGAGTCGCTCGCACTCACGGTGAATCGTCGTCCACATCGTGTTCAGGCCGTCCATGTCGATCGTGAGCGGGAGGTTGAGGTCAATCGTCAGGTACGTTGGCTTGAGGCCGGAGGTCGCGGCGTCGGACGCGAGGATGTGCAGGGCGAACCACGCCGCCCGCTCCCAGCCGTACGCGGGGACGATGAAGACGGGGTCGGTGGTGACGGCCATCACCTGGCCGCCGCCGATGGAGATGATGCCGACATCGACGCCGCTCTGCGGGCCGACCCGCACCCGCGCGTCCCGCGCGCCGAGGTGCGGCAGGATGAAGTGGTCGAAGACTTCGGGAGAGATCTTGCCGATATCGGGTAACGTGGCGGCCATCGCGCTTCCTCCTTGCGGGTGGTGAGGAAGCGGTATGGCGCGTCGTTTCGGTTGGTACGTCTTCACACTTCCCTACGCCGGTGCGAACCGGATCAGGTGCGAAGGGTCTGCGGGGCGTATCCCCGCACTCTCAGCGCGCCAGCGCTCCCCCAGTGCTGCTCAATTGCGGGGAACTGTACTCGTCGCCGCGCTGC
>JBBSII010000141.1:0-8750 GCA_038232175.1 Thermomicrobiales bacterium | reverse complement strand
TGTAGCACAAAGGAGGGTTCCACGATGGCTCAGGCTTCTTCCCTGCGGATCGAGGAGAACGATCTCGCGAACCTCGATGTTTTCGTGCAGGGGCGGCAGCACGAGATCTGGCGGCGGCTGCGCGCCGAGGAGCCGATCCACTGGAATCCGGGCAATGACCGCTTCATCCCCTTCTGGTCCGTCACGAAGTACGCGGACCTGATCGCCGTCTCCCGCGACACGACGACCTACAGCTCGCAGCAGGGCATCTCGATGGCGGCCAACCCCGCCGACCCGGCGACGACGATCGGGGCGGGGAAGATGATGATCATCACGGACCCGCCGCGCCATGTGCGGCTCCGTCGCCTCGTCAACAAGGGTTTCACACCGCGCGCGACCGCCCTGCTCGAACCGAGCGTGCGGGAAATCACCACGAAGATCATCGACGATGTCGCGCCGCGCGGTTCGTGCGACTTCGTGACCGATGTCGCGGCGCTGCTCCCCCTCGCGGTGATCTGCTCGATGATGGGCATCCCACAGTCGGACTGGCCGATGATGTTCGAGCTGACGAACCAGGGGCTTGGCTCCGAGGACCCGGAGTACCAGACGGTGCCGGGGAGCGGGCCGGAGACGGCGGCGCGCTCGCGCATCGAGATGTTCGCCTACTTCAAGCGGCAGGCCGAGGAGCGGCGGCGGGAACGGCGCGATGATCTCGTCAGCGTGCTCGTCGGCTCCGAGGTGGACGGCGAATCGCTCTCCGAGGAGGAACTGCTCTTCTTCTGCCAACTGCTCATCCTCGCGGGCAATGAGACGACGCGCAACGCCATCTCCGGCGGCCTGCTCGCCTTGTTCGATCACCCGGAGCAGCGCGCCCGCCTGCAGAATGACCCCGCGCTGCTGCCGACGGCGGTGGAGGAAATCCTGCGCTGGACATCGCCCGTCGCGCACATGATGCGCTACGTGACGCGCGACACGGAACTGCACGGTCAGCCCCTCCGCGCGGGGGAGCGGGTCCTGCTCTGGTACCCGTCCGCGAACCGCGACGAGGAGGTCTTCCCGAACGCGAACACCTTCGATGTCGGGCGGACGCCCAACGAGCACATCGCCTTCGGCATCGGCCAACACTTCTGCCTCGGGGCATCCTTCGCGCGACTGGAATTGCGGGTGATGTTCGAGACGCTGCTCGCGCGCCTGCCCGATATCGCACCCGCCGGCCCGGTCGATCGCCTGCGCTCCGGCTTCATCGGCGGCATCAAGCACATGCCTGTCCAGTTCACGCCGCAGCCAGCGAACGGGTAAAAACGGGTTTGAAACCGAATCGACACATGCTGCCCAGCGGGCGCCCGCGCGCAATGCGTGAGACCGATCGCTCCCCGTGGTGGACAAGCCGGATGGCTTCGAGTTTGCACTGAACTATTGAGCGATGTGACGGTGACGGCTACATTAGCCGGGTGATCGTAACCGCACGTATTGTGGGGAGCACGCAGCAATGAGCGACGAGATGGTGGAGATCGGGTACCCGGTGCCGCGTGATCTGGCGGAGAAGTGGAACGGCCTTTCGGACGCGGCGCGGCGGGAGGCAATCGCCATCGCACTCTACGTCTCCGGTGCGGCGACGAGCGTCGCGGAGGCGGCGCGCGCGGCGAAACTCTCGCGCGGCGGCATGGGCGACTTGATGGATCGCGTCGGCGTCGCGATCCGTCCGAAGTAGGTACCTGAACGACGAAGGCTATGGAGAACACAAAGGGAATGCAAGAGGGAATAAAGGGAATGACACTATCCCTTTTTCGTGCCTTCACCGGTAAACATTGGTTGCCTCTATCATTAGCTGGATTGATGAATTATGGGGTGATGACAGAACATCGTCAGGAGCGATACATGCAAATCTTCATGCCGAAAAGCCGATCATGAACTTTCAGGTCTCGTGGCTGATCGCATGACGCAGCGTCCGGGCATGGTTGGAACCGTGGCCGGTGGCTGCGGCGTTACTGGCGCGGTCGTGGAGCGATCCAACCCCCGCCGCCCGCGTTACAGCGGCTGCTTGACTGGCTGTGGGATGGATACCCGATTGATTGCTATGCCCACTGACAACAACCCACCGATAGTCCCTGGTGTCGTACTACTCGATGATACACTGCACAAACGTTGAGTGGAGAGGGGACGCAGATGCCGAGGCTTGAACACGATGCGGAAGCCGATGCGCTCTCTATCTATCTGCGCGACTTTGACAAGGTTCCCAGCATGAAGGCGCGGGTTGACCTCTCACGTGTCATTGACTACGACGAGAAGGGGGAACCACTCGGCGTGGAGTTCTGGAATGTGAGTAGTGGGCTGAATCTCGATGGCGTTCCGGAGCGCGAGATCGTGATGCGGTTGCTGGAGGAGTATCATTTCAAGGTGTTCGCCTGATCGTCAGATGATGTGGCAGAAGGGGGAGACGGGTATGCGCAGCGACTTAATCAAGGGTGGCGATAAGCAGGCGGCGGCGCGGGCGATGTGGCGCGCGGTCGGGCTGACAGACGAGGATTTCAAGAAGCCGTTCATCGGTATCGCCAATACGTGGACCGAGGCGATGCCCTGCAACTACCACTTGCGCGAGTTGGCGGAGTGGGTCAAGGAGGGCGTCCGGGAAGCGGGCGGTGTGCCGATGGAGTTCGGCGTCGTCGCCGTCAATGACGGTATCAGCATGGGGACGCAGGCGATGAAGGCGTCGCTCGTCAGCCGCGAGGTGATTGCGGACTCCATCGAATTGGCGACGCAGGGGTATCAGTTCGATGCGATGATCGTGCTCGTCGCCTGCGATAAGACGATCTCCGGCGGCGCGATTGGCCTCTTGCGCACCGGCCTGCCCGGCCTCGTCCTCTACGGTGGCTCCGTCGCGCCCGGCCACTGGAAGGGCAAGGACCTGACGATTGTCGATGTCCTCGAGGCAGTCGGTGCGCACGCGGCGGGCAAGATCGACGACCAGGAACTGTACGACATCGAGTGCCACGCCATCCCCGGCCCCGGCGCCTGCGGCGGCCAATTCACCGCGAACACGATGTCCTTGGCGCTCGAAACGCTCGGCCTCTCACCGATGGGCTACAACAGCATCCCCGCGATCATGAAAGAGAAGAAGGAAGCGACGAAGCAGGCGGGCGCGCTGGTGATGGACATCCTCAAAGCGGGGCGCACGCCGCAGGATATTCTGACGCGCCAGTCCTTCCTGAACGCCATCGCCATCGTCGCCGCGACGGGCGGCTCGACGAACGCCGTGCTGCATTTCACCGCGATGGGCGACGAGATCGGCATCCCGCTCGTGCTCGAAGATTACCAGACGGTCAGCGCGCGGACGCCGGTGATCGCGACCCTCAAGCCGGGCGGCAAGTACGTCGCCTGGGACCTCTACAAGGCGGGTGGTGGCCCGCTCGTCATCAAGCGGCTGCTCGATGCCGGGCTTGTGGACGGCTCGACGCAAACAATGATGGGCACGACGCTCGCCGACGCGGTGGCGGATGCGAAAGCGACGGAGGGCCAGGAGGTCGTCTCGACGGTGGACGCGCCCTTCAAGCCGCACGGCGGCCTCGTCATCCTCAGCGGTACGCTGGCGCCGGACGGTGCGGTGCTGAAGTTGGCGGGGACGGAACTGCACCAGTTCGAGGGGCCAGCGCGCATCTTCGAGAGCGAAGAGGAGTCGATGCAGGCGGTGCTCGACGGGCACGTCAAGCCGGGCGATGTCGTCATCATCCGCTATGAGGGGCCGAAGGGCGGGCCGGGGATGCGCGAGATGCTCAGCGTCACCGCCGCCATTGTTGGCCAGGGGCTGGGGTCGGAGGTCGCGCTCGTCACGGATGGGCGGTTCTCCGGCGGCACGCGCGGCCTGATGATTGGGCACGTCGCGCCAGAAGCCTTCACCGGTGGCCCGATTGCCCTCGTGGAGGACGGCGACCGCATCCGCATCGACGCGGACGCTGGGACGCTCGACCTCCTCGTGCCGGACGATGTGCTCGCCGCACGCCGCGCGCAGTGGCACGCGCCCGCGCCGCATTACACCCGTGGCGTCTTTGCCCGCTACGCCGCGCTCGTCGATTCCGCCACCCACGGCGCGGTTCTCCGGACACCGGAGCAGTAGAGAGACGTTTGAACCGCGAAGGCGCGAAGGGCGCGAAGAAAAGAGGAGGAGAGAAGAAATATCTACGCTTCTCTTCCCCTCTTCGCGTCCTTCGCGCCTTCGCGGTTCGTCTCCCCCTTATTTCGGGGTGAAGTCGGTGGCGGGGCCGATGGCGCGGATGGTAGCGGCGAGGAGTTGCGCGCTCGCGACGAGATCGGCCAGCGAGCAGACTTCGTTCGGGGAGTGCATGTACCGGTTCGGGAACGAGACGACCGCGACCGCCGTGCCCGTCCCCGCGACGGAGATGCCGTCCGCGTCGGTGCCGGTGGAGCGGGGCAACGCCTCGATGGTGTACGGGATGCCCTCGTGGATAGCGGTGGCGATCAGCAGTTCCGCGAGCGGCGGGTTGGTCGGGCCGCCGCGTGTAATCGCGGGGCCGGAGCCGAGGGGGTGCGCGCCGGACTCACCCGCGTCGGTGCCGGGTCGATCCGTCGCGAAGGTCACGTCGAGCGCGAAGGCGATGACTGGTTGGAGCGCGGTCGTCACGGTGCGCGCGCCCCGAAAACCGCCGATTTCCTCGCCAACGGTCGCGACGGCGTAGACATCGGCGGAGGGCGCATCGCCCTCCGCGAGCAGCCGCAACGTCTCCGCCGCGACCCACGCGCCCGCCCGGTTGTCGAGGCCGCGCGCGGCGATGCGGTCATCCGTGAGCATCAGCACCGGCTGCTCCACCACCGCAGGATCGCCGGGGCGCACGCGGAGCGTGGTCGTCGCGGCGTCGTCCGCGCCGATGTCGATGAAGAGGCCGTCGATGCTCGCCGCCTGGTGGCGCTCTTCCTCCTTGAGGGAGTGCGACGGGCCGCGCCCGATCACGCCGTAGACTGGGCCGTCCTTCGTGACAATCTGGATACGCTGCCCGGTAAGAATCTGATCGTCCCAACCACCGATGGCGCGGAACGCGAGCGTGCCGTCGCCGTTGATGTGCGTGATGAGAAGGCCAATCTGGTCGATGTGCCCGGCAATCAGCACGCGCGGCCCTTTCGCTCCCCCGGCGAGCCGCGCGATGCTGTTGCCGTTGATGTCCGTCCGCACCTCATCCGCATGCACGTTGGCGTACTCGCGCCAGACGCGCGCCGCCGGGGCCTCGAACCCGGACGGCCCCGGCGTATCGAGCAACCGTTTCAGAAACGCCAGCGATTCCTCGCGCACGATGAGCTCCTTCCCGGAAATGAATCACCAGGACACCAGGGGAAATGCGAACACAGAGGACGCAGAGCACACAGAGAGCACAGAGTGAATCCAAATATATTTTCTCTCCTCTGTGTCCTCTGTGTGCTCCGTGCGCTCTGTGTTGAATCCCCTTCCCTCTCGGTGTCCTGGCGGTTCGTCCCTCGTATTACTCCGGCATCGGGTTGCTGCGCCCGACGATCTGGGCACGGTTCCCGGCAGGGTCGCTGAACCAGAAGAGCCGATCACCGGCGGGCGTGTCGACGGGCGGCTCCGACGGGACGCCCGTTGCCTTGATCTTCTCCATCACCGCGTCGAACTCCCCGAGTGAAACGGAGATGGCGAGGTGGTTCGGCGGGGCCATCGGCTCGCGATCCATGAAGAGCAGTTCGATCCGCCCGCCGCTGCCGTCCCCGATGAAGGCGACACCCGTCATCTCGCGCAGGATGCGCCAGCCGAAGACGGACTCGTAGAACTGCAACGTCGCGTCGCGCGCCGCCGGTGGGGTCACAACGCCAACGTGTTCGAGACGATACGCCATGCTGTCCTCCATTCGTCATCTGTTTCTTCTTGCACCGGGCGCAATCATACACGCCGCGCCGCGCAATTGGCATAATTGCCACGCGGTTACGCAGGACTCATGCGTTCTCCCTGATGGGAATACCGAGCAAGGCGAGGGCGGCATGCGGGTTGCCGCTGTAGAAGCGGAGCCGTTCGGCAATCGTGCGCCACCCTGCGCGATGCAGCACGCTCACCACGGTATCACGCAGGATCGCCATGATGCTCGGCCCATTGCCTTTATGGATCAAACTGCGATCCTCGCCCAGCGTGACATCCTTGATATCGTGGAGTCCGTTCTCGATCTGCCAATGGCTGCGGACTAACGCCAGCAAGCGCGGCGCGTCCGCTCCTCTACGCGCGATGCTCGACACGAATGTCCTCTATTCGCACACGGGTAATGTCCCCGGAAGTGTGTAGGAAGCGTCAGGATTGACGGAAACGGTCATCGTGTGGTTCTTCTCCGGTTGTCGAGACCGCAAAGAAGGAGGACACACCATGACCGATACCCTCAGCATAGGACTGACGAAGTTGCTGCGCAAGGCACAAATGGCGGACGATGGCGATTTTCTGCGGGAAGGGATGCGCGTGTTCAGTGAAGCCGTGATGGCACTGGAAGTGACGCAACACATCGGCGCCGAGCGACATGCGCGCACGCCGGAACGGACCGGGCAACGCAATGGCTACCGGGAACGACGCGGGGATACGCGCGTCGGCACGATTGACTTGCAGGTGCCGCGCGTGCGGGATGGCAGCTACTTCCCGGCGCTGCTCGAACCGCGCCGGCGGGCGGAGCGGGCGCTCGTGGCGGTCGTGCAGGAGGCGTCTGTCCACGGCGTCTCGACGCGGCGCGTGGATGATCTCGTCCAGGCGCTCGGCATCGTCGGCATCAGCAAGAGCGAAGTTTCCCGACTCTGCGAAACGCTGGATAGCGAAGGACACCGGTTTCGCACGCGACCGCTGACGGAGAGGTATCCGTCCATTTGGTTGGACGCGACCTATCTCAAAGTGCGGCAAAATGGGCGGGTCGTTTCGATGGCGGTCGTGATCGCGATTGGCGTCACGGCCGAAGGGCGTCGCGAGGTGTTGGGATTCGATGTTGGGCCGAGCGAGGAGGAAGCGGGAGCCCTCTGGGCAGCATGGGAGCAGTTCCTGCGCGGCCTGGTCACACGCGGACTGACCGGCGTGCGATTGGTGACGAGTGATGCCCACGCCGGACTGAAACGGGCCTTGACGGCGATCCTCCACGGCGCGAGTTGGCAGCGCTGTCGCGTCCATTTCGTGCGCAACGCGCTCGCGCTGGTGCCGAAGAGCGCGCAGCAACTGGTCGCGGCAACGATTCGCACCGTCTTTGCCCAGCCCGATGCAGCCAGTGCGCGGGAACAATGGCGGCGGGTGGCGGACAACTTCCGGGAGCGGTTTCCTCGCTTGGCGGACCTGCTGGACGAGGCGGAAGCGGATGTGCTGGCGTAGTTGGCCTTTCCCCAGACACACTGGCGGCAAATCTGGTCGAACAATCCGCTCGAACGGCTCAATAAGGAGGTGAAACGACGGAGCAATGTTGTCGGCATTTTCCCGAATGACGCGGCGGTCATCCGCCTCGTGGGGATGATCCTCGCCGAGCAGCATGATGAATGGCAAGTGAGCCGGTGCTATTTCAGCGCCGAATCGCTCGCACCGATCCTTCGATCTGAGCCGATGCCGCAGCGACTGCCACTGATGGCGATTCGATAGTTCGACGATTCGACGGATCAACCGGAAGAATGACTCGCTTCGATCGATTTACACACTTGACGGGACACATACGTGGTGCGAGAGGAGACAAGAAGCATGGCTTGCACCCAAGAATCCATATCAGATCGCATCACGCATCGCTCTCGCACCTATCGTCTCTTACTGCAGATAGCAACATCACGGCTGTTGGGTATAGTATGCATCCTCCGAATCGTCAATCGTACTTCCGTCGGGGTAATATGCTCCGCCATCCACATGTGCATGCAGATATGCCCCGGCATGTCCATCGAAACAAGGACTCTCATTTGCAACGCCATCTGTCCCCGACTTGTAGTCGGACCATACCCCAGAATTGTCGATTTCGTAGGATGCATTCGCAAGGGTCTCATCAGCAGGAGGATCCGTGAAGACCAAATACGTCATGTAAGTGCGAATCCAGTGCCCCGTTTGATCGTTAACGAATACATAGATATCGACATGAACATAGGTATTGTCGTCGTAGAAGGAATGATAAACAGCGTCGTTTACAGTCTCATCGCTCACTGCAATGAGTGGCGCAGATGAACTCGACCTCTTCTTTGCCCGGTTGCTCGAACCACGGACATGCGCAGCCTGAAGAGCGTGGACACCAGGTGACGCCCGCACTTTCGCCGTGTCATAGACTTTGATCGGACCATGCGATGTCTAAATAATACGAATCGGAATGGGACTTGGGGAGGCCGCCTGTGTGATCGCACTTCCTATCGGCAGCCCAAACAGCGCAAGCGATACCGCAAGAGCGCAACCAGCGAACCGTCGTCGGATGAGCATCATCATGCCCATGTGTCCCTCCTCATTTACTGATGTGCTACCAGAACAGCGGGGATACGAAGACTATACCTCGACCTCCTTACCGTTGAACATTTGAGTTATCGAGATTTCCAACTTCTCTTCGAGAATAAATCTCGCGTGCTGAAAAGTCAATATTGTGAAGCATGAGTGTCGGTGTTCGACGAGTATGTCCGGGGTAACTGTTCAGCGAAACTGTCCGCTCTGGAGAAGATCATCGTGAACCGAGCAGAACAGCAGCGGCGTCTGGTGATCGCGGACAGGGAGCGAGGAACGCTCTCAGTCGGGGAAGGAGGGGCAGTGCGCGGTGTCTCAGCGTGGCAGGCGAGACGGT
>JBBSII010000140.1:0-8751 GCA_038232175.1 Thermomicrobiales bacterium | reverse complement strand
TGGTAGTAGTCGTTCTCGTACCGCGCGATGCCGCCAATCGGCGTCTTCACTTCGAGCGCCCGCTGCAACGCCTCCATCGTCGCCACGATGCGCGGGTCGTGCACCGAGAACATGCCGAAGAGATACAAGCCAACCATGCTCGCGTCGAGCGTCGGGTCGCGGACGACCGTGCCGTCCTTCTCGACGTTGACCATGCGGACGAAGCGACCGAGCGTGGGGTCGTAGAAATGGTGCGCGACGGCGTCGCGAATCTCCTGCGCCGCTCGTCGCCAGTCGGCGGCGAGTTGCTCCTGCCCGAACGCGGCGGCGAAGTTCGCGGCGGCGCGCAGCCCCGCCCACGTCGCCCCGACCGTCCACGCCATGATGCCGTGCCGCTCCTCCCACAGATCGTACGAGGGCGCGGGGAGCTTCGTGTGCGGCTCGCGGAAGCGCGCCATGAAGTCCGCCGCCGCGCGCACGATCGGGCGATAAAGCGGCGACACGTACTCAATTTCGCGGTAGTGCCGGAAATGCTCCCAGAGCGCGACGACGACGAGCGCGGTCTCATCCTCCTGGATCGGCAGTTGCGGCGTGCCGTCCGGCGTGATGAACGGGTGCCACGTCGAACCCATCGAGCCATCCGGGTTGTACTTGTGCAGTAGATACCCCTCGTGCGGGATAACCTGATGAATGAAGGTGAAGAATTGCCGCGCCACATCCGGGTATCCGGCGCGGATCAGCGCGGTCGCGACGAGCGCGCCATCGCGCGGCCACATGTAGGTGTACGTGTCGCGACCGAACTGGAGGATGTCCGCGTCACTCGCCGCGATGATCGCGCCGCCGTTGTCGATGTTCGTGCGGAGCGTGAGCAGGCTGCGGTTGAAGCAGTGGGTCGCGCCTTCGTGTAGGTCCGCGAAGGTGCGCTGCTCCTTGCGGAGCCAGAGTTGCCAGTAATCGTGCGTGCGCTTCAGATACGTCTCCGGGTTGCGTTCCCGCATCCGCCCGTCGATGGTGCCGACCACGCCGATCGACTCGCCCGCGCTGAGCCACCAATGCGCGACGCGCGTCTGCTTCGCGGGCACCGCGACCTCGATGCCGCCCGTCCCGTCGATGGAGCCTTGCGCCACGGGGTTGCCGCCGAGCGTGCCGTCCTCCGCGTCGCGCCAGGTGCCCTCCTTACCGTGAATCTCCTTCTCACCGACCGCCCACTGCCGCAGCCCGACGTGGTCGCCGGTTTTGCCGTTCAGGAGGAAATAGCGCGTCGCCTTGTAGAAGACCAGCCCGCCGGAGCGCGGATCGTAATAGGCGGTATCGCCAATGTTGTTGCCCCACAGGTGCGCGTCGAAGTGGAAGAAGAATCGCACGGTCAGGTCGTGGTCGGTCAAATTCTCCGTCGCGATCTTCTTGATGTAGACATTGCGGTTGAAATCGACGACATCCTCCATGTGCAGGCAGACGCCCAGCCCGTCGTGCTGCGCGCGGACATTGGTCACGAGTGTGTCGAGGCGGTAGCGGAGCGACCGCTGCCAGCCGTCGTCGTGCAGCCACGCGAAGCGCGGGTCCGTCCCGTCGGCATTGGCGACCCAGACGCCGAACCGGTTCAGTCGGCCATCCGTGTGGTTCTCCTGCCCGACGTGCGGGAAGTAGACATCGCGCAGCGTGCCCGTGCTGTCGAAGTTCACGAGCAGGGAACCATTGCCAATTGGCAGATCACGCGGCATCCTACGGCTCCTTCTGATCCTTCCGGCCAATCATGTGCAGCTTGATGACATTCGTCCGCGCGTCCGTCATGCGGACGGACGAACCGACGATCACGATCACATCCTTCTCGCGCACCAGCCCCTCCGCGATCAGCGTCGCCTCGGACGCGGCGATCATCGCGTCCATCGTGCGCTGAAAGCGTATGCGGAGCGGCTGTAACCCCCACCAGAGTGCGAGGCTATGATACACCGCAATGTCCTGCGTGAGCGCGATGATCGGCATAGGCGGTCGGAGGGACGAGACGATCCGCGCGGTGTACCCGGAGCGCGTGAAGACGACCAGTGCCCGCGCCCGCGTCTCGCAGGCGAGCTGCACGGCGGCCTCCGCAACGGCGCGCGACGCGGTCTGGCGGCCATGCGTCCGGCGCCCATGTACTTGGGTGTCGGCATGTTCGGGCAGGGCGAGTTCCGCTTGCGAGGCGATGCGCTGCATCATCTGGACGGTCTCGATCGGGTACGCCCCGATGGCGGTCTCGCCGGAGAGCATGACGGCGTCCGTGCCATCGAGGATCGCGTTGAAGACATCGGACGCCTCCGCGCGGGTCGGCTGCGGGTTCGTCGTCATCGACTCCAGCATCTGCGTGGCGGTGATGACGACCTTGCCGCGCTCGTTCGCGAGGCGGATGATCCGCTTCTGCGCGGACGGGACGCGCTCCGGCATCAGTTCCACGCCGAGATCGCCGCGCGCCACCATCACGCCGTCCGACGCCTCAATCACGCCCGCGAGGTCATCGAGCGCCTCCGGCTTCTCGATCTTCGCGATCAGTGGCGTGGTCGCGTTGAGTTTTCGCAGCGCGGCGCGGGCGAGCCGCACATCGTGCGCCGTGCGGACGAACGAGAGCGCCACATAATCCACACCGAGTTCGACGCCGAACGCGAGATCCGCGAGGTCCTTCTCCGTCAGTGCCGGTGCGGAGACGGCGACGCCGGGCAGGTTGATCCCCTTGTGCTCGCGGAGCAATCCACCATGCACGACGGTTGCCATCACTTCGGTCGCGGTGACGGACGCGACGCGCAGCTCAAGTTGCCCGTCATCGAGCAGGATGCGGTCGCCGCGCTTCACGTCCGTCGGGAGGTGCTGGTAGGTGGTGCTGACCCGATCGACGGTGCCGTCCGTCTCTTCGGTGGTGATGCGGAATGTCGCGCCTTCCGTTAACTTGACGGGGACGCCGCCCGCGAGCGTGCCTGTGCGAATCTTCGGCCCCTGCAAGTCCTGCATGATCGCGACGGGTCGCCCGGACGCTTTCGCGATTTTCCGCACGGCGTTGTAGCGCGCGGCGTGCTCCACGTGCGTCCCGTGGGAGAAGTTGAGCCGCACCATATCGACGCCCGCGCCCAGAAGCGCGGCGAGCGTGGTCTCGTCGCTCGTCGCGGGGCCGAGCGTGGCGACAATCTTCGTCGCGCGGTGTCTGTCCGCGAAGCCGTTGGTCGCCGGGGCCGTCCGTGCCGTCACGCGCCCCGCCCGTCACCGAGCAGCGCCGCGACGACCGCCCGCGCGTGCGCCACGAGTCCGTCGAAGTCGCCCGCACGCACGAGCGCCTTCGGCATCAGGTCGCTGCCGAGGCCGACGGACTGCGCGCCCGCCGCGAGGTACGCCGCCGCGTTCTCGCGCGTCACCCCGCCCGTCACCATCAATGGGATGTCGGGGAGTGGGCCGCGCAGGTGCTTGATGTACGTCGGCCCGCCGAGCGACTCGCCGGGGAAGACTTTCACATAATCCGCCCCCAGCCGCGCCGCTGCGACGATCTCCGTCGGCGTCAGGCCACCGATGGCGGCCCGCGCGCCCGCCTCGTGCGCGAGTCGCACGACGAACGCATCGCACACGGGGGAGACGAGGAACCGTGCCCCGGCCGTGAGCGCGTCGGTCGCCTGCGTCTCCGTCAGCACCGTGCCCGCCCCGACAACCACGGATTGCGGCAGCGCGGCAATCGCCTCGCGGATGCTCGCGGCGGCGTCCGGGACGGTGAAGGTGATCTCGATGCCGCGCACCCCCGCCGCCGCCATCGCGCGGGCGGCAAAGAGCGCGTCCTCCGGGCGGTCGGCGCGGATCACCGCGACGAGGCGCAATGGGTCGTCGTCATGGGAAGTCTCCATCTTTCTCCTTCTCTCGCACGGTCCATTCTTTACGCCGTCACTCCCTGTGACGAGTGACGCGCAGGTTGGTTCCGACGAAATGAACCGGCTTCACTCGCCCTTCGTCTGTTCGAGCAACTTGGCGACGAGCGCCGTCCATCCGGTCTGGTGGCTCGCGCCGACGCCCGCGCCCGTGTCGCCGTGAAAGTACTCATGGAAGAGTGGGTGATCGTTCCAGCGCGGGTCCTGCCGATACGCCGGATGATCGCCGAACACCGGCCTGCTCCCGCCCTCGTCGCGTAGGAAGATACCCGTCAGTCGCCGCGAGCGTTCATCGCTCACCTCTCGCAGCGTCAGCAACGTCCCGGAGCCGGTCGGGCACTCGACGCGGAAGTCATCGCCGTAATAGTGATGGTATTTCTGGAGCGCCTCGATGAGCAGGTAGTTGATCGGGAACCAGATCGGCCCGCGCCAGTTCGAGTTGCCGCCGAAGAGGCTGCTCGTCGAGTCGCCCGGATCGTAGCGCACGGAGTACGTCATGCCGTCGGCGTCGATCATGAACGGATGCTCCCGGTGATACTTGCTCAGCGAGCGCACGCCGTGATCGCTGAGGAACTCGTTCGGGTCGAGCATCCGCGCGAGGAGTCGCTTCATCCGGTGCCCGCGCACGAGGGCGAGCAGGTGCCGCTTGCCCATCCCCTCCTCGCCCCAGCGCGAGACGAGCCGCGCCAGCCCCGGCCGGTTTTCGAGGAACCAGTCGAGCCGATCCTTGAAATTGGGCATCGCGTCGAGCAGGTCAGGCTCGATCGTTTCGACAGCGAGGAGCGGAATCAGGCCGACGAGCGACCGCACCTTGAGCGGTTCCATCGCGCCATCCGGGTAGTGGAGCACGTCGTAGAAGAACTCGTCCGCTTCGTCCCAGAGATCAATGCCCTCGCCCGCGACGTTGTTCATCGCCCCGGCGATGTAGAGGAAGTGCTCGAAGAATTTCGATGCCATATCCTCATACACCGGGTTCTCGCGCGCCAGTTCGAGCGCGATCACGAGCATCGTCAGGCTGTACATGCCCATCCACGCGGTGCCGTCGGACTGCTCGATCCGGCCACCGGTCGGCAGCGGTGTGCTGCGGTCGAAGACGCCGATGTTGTCCAGGCCGAGGAAACCGCCCTGGAAGACGTTGCGCCCGTCCGCGTCCTTCCGGTTGACCCACCAGGTGAAGTTCAGCAGCAGTTTCTGGAAGAGACGTTCGAGGAAGGCGCGATCCGCCGTGCCGGAGATGCGCCGGTCAATCTTGTAGACGCGCCACACCGCCCAGGCGTGCACGGGCGGGTTGACATCGGCGAATGCCCACTCGTACGCCGGCAGTTGCCCGTTCGGGTGCATATACCACTCGCGCGTCAGTTGCGTCAGTTGGAGTTTGGCGAACTCCGGGTCGACGAGCGCGAGCGGGATGCAATGGAACGCCAAATCCCACGACGCATACCACGGGTACTCCCACGTGTCCGGCATCGAGATGATGTCCGCGTTGTTGAGGTGCTGCCAGCCATCGTTGCGGCCTTCCCGACGCGATGCGGGCGGTGGCGGCCCGGCGGGGTCCCCGTCGATCCACATGCCGACATCGTAGTAGTAGAACTGCTTGCTCCAGAGCAGCCCCGCGAATGCCTCTCGCTGCACCGCGCGCGCATCGTCGCTCATGTCATCGGGGCCAAAGGCGCGGTAGAAGTCATCCGCTTCCTGCCGCCGCTCCGCGAACGTTGCGTCCGCCGTCGCCGCGTCGCTCGGTTCCTGAGACGTAGAGAGCCGGAGGTTGATCGTCCGCGTCTCCCCCGGCGCGATGGTTAATGCATAGTGCGCCGCCGCCTTCGTGCCGCGATGCTCCGGGTTCACGGCATCGGCCATGCCCTGCGTGACGGCGGCGTTGATACCGTCCTTGACGAAGAGCGTCGGGTTCTCGCCACCCCAGAGCCGATGCGCGTTCGTTTCGTTCTCCGTGAACAGGAGTTCCGGCGCGTCGTCGCACGACAGCCAATACTCCCCGATTGTCGGGTGGTTCGCGTGGATTGTCGTTGCGCCATTCAGGGCTGATGCGGCGATCATGTGCGGGCGGCGGTCGTCCCGGCCCCATGACCAGGTGTTGCGGAACCAGAGCGTCGGCAGCAGATGAAGCGGCGCTGCGTCCGGCCCGTGGTTCGTGGCGTGGATGCGGACGAGGATGTCGTCCGGCGCGCGCTTTGCATACTCGACGACCACGTCGAAGTAGCGATCCTCCGCGAAGACGCCGGTATCGACGAGTTCGTACTCCGGTTCGTCCTTGCCCCGGCGCCGGTTCTCCGCGACGAGATCGGCGTAGGGGAACGCGCGCTGCGGGTAGCGGTACAGCCCCTTCAGGTAGGCATGCGTCGGCGTGCTGTCGAGGTAGACGTAGTGCTCCTTCACATCCTCGCCGTGATTACCCTCCGGCCCGGTCAGGCCGAACAACCGCTCCTTGAGGATCGGGTCCTCCCCGTTCCACAGCGCGACCGCGAAGCACAACAGGCTCTGGTCGTCGGAGATGCCGAGCAGGCCGTCCTCACCCCACCGGTAGGCGCGCGACCGCGCATGATCGTGCGGGAAGAAATCCCACGCCGCGCCATCCGGCGAGTAATCCTCGCGCACCGTGCCCCACTGTCGTTCGGCGAGGTACGGCCCCCAGTGGTACCACGGCGCGTCCCCCGCGCGCGTGGCGGCAAGCCGCGTGCGCTCCGCGTTTTCGGTCGGCAGTTTCTGTGCTGATTCAGGTTTCTCCATCATCCCCACCGTTCGTGACCGACGCGAATGTTCGCGTCGAAGTGCTCCTTGATCGACTGGATAAACCCGTACATACGACGGATGCGGAAATTTGCGCGGGCGCTCACGTTGACGCGACTGTTCGTGCGACGTTCTCCCGTCGTGCCGCCCGCCGCCGTGTGAGCAATACCGGCAAGGCCGCCGCGATGACCGCCGTGCCGAGCATCACCGGGCGCGCGCCGATCAGGCTCGTTAACGCGCCCGTGATGAAGAGTGGCACAAGCGCCGCGACATTGGCGAGGGCATTCTGCGTCGCGAAGGCGCGCGCCTGCACCCCCGCCGGGAGCCGTTCGTTGAGCACCGTGCGAGCGGCGACGAGATTCAATGAGACACCAAGACCGACCGGCACCGCGAAGAGCATCGCGGTGGTCACAATCGGCGGCACGCCGACGAAATCCGCCAGCCCCGTCAGGCCGAGGTGCAGGTGATCCGCGATGAATGGGCGGAGCAGGTTCACCGTTGCCAGCGCGCCGAGCGCCAGGATGAGCGCGACGAACCCCGCCGTCGCCAACCGGCCCCGCCCGATCACCCCCAGCGGTGGCGCGAGCAGCAGGCCGAGGGCGACGCCGAGCGCGGCGGGCGCGGCGACGTAGACGGTGTTCTCCGGCGCGATGGCGAGCACCTGCCGCGTGTAGTAGGGGAAGAGCACCAGCAGATTCTTCAGGATGCAGGTGACGATGGTCAGTTGGACGACGGCGGCGTACGCGCGGTCATCGGCGTCGATCACGCGCCACCCCGCGAGTAGGCCGGAGCGCACCGCCGCAACGGCATCGGTGGACGCCGTCGCGGGATGCGTCGTGGCGGGGAGCGCGCCGAGCCGGACGCTCATCACGATCGCGCCGACGAGGAATGCCGCTGCGACGAGGAAGACGGCGCGATCACCGACCGTCTTGAGCAGGATGGGCGCGAGGATGACGACACCGAGCACCTGCCCGCCGAGTTGCGTGAAGTTAAGGAGCGCATTCGCGCGGCTCAATCGTTGCACACCGACGAGTTGCGGCAGCAGGGCAATCCAGACGGGGCCGAAGACCTGGCCGAGCGCGGCAAAGACGAAGATGATCGCGTACGTGCGCCAGACATTGTCGATTGAGCGATAGAGGAGGACAATCAGGGCAATGCGGAGTACGAGGGCGGTGAGCAGCACCGGGCGCTTTGGCAAACGATCCGCGATGACGCCCGCAGGCAGGCCGAAGATGATCGCTGGGAGGGTGAACGCGACGACGAGCAGCGTGCTGTGTATCCCCGATCCCGTGCGCCGCACAATCGCGATCAGGAGCGCGTACGCCAGCGCATTCTCTGCAATGTCGGCGCACAGTTTCGCCCCAAGCAGCCGACGGAAGCGTGGGTCAGCCGCAGGAGCACCGATGGTTGTTGCCGGTTCCGGGGGACGCTCTATCATCGCCCGTTGCCGACTTGTATATGTACGTACACCTGTGGTAGTTTCATCACGGTCACAACTTTCGGACGCATTGCGCGAAACATTGTATGACAGTCAATAATGCCAGGAACCGTCACGTCTGGTCGCTCTGTCCGTTCAGAGAAGTAGGGCACATCGTTGCGAGGGCATTATACGGTTCAACGGAGAGTAGTGCAGCGAAAAGAGTGAGTTGGTGGTGATACGCAACCCCACACCCGAGGCATGGTGGCTGGAAATGCCGAACCGGGCCTGCGTGCTGGACTTTGAACACGGTGATGGGACGCTCTCCGTCGCGGCGGAATTTATCGAGTCTCAGGGGGACGGCACGGGCGGATCGACATTGCGGTTTCGCACATTCCCGATGCAGACTGACACCCCCGATGCATCGCCGGAGCGGGTTCGCCTCCTCTCAATCATCGGGGGGTCATCCTGTATCTTTCTGCTCAGTGTCCTCGGATTCGCGAAGGATTATCTCGTGGTGAATGCCGAACCAATCGCGATGACCCAGCGGCCCCTGCGTCGTTTCCCGCGCACGCCGTATCAACTTGGCCCATGCACGGCGGTCGTGCACAGCGCTGTGCGCCAGTGGCGCGGATTGATCGAGTTCTGGGTGCACGATGTCAGCGCGAATGGCGTCGGGTTCGCGGTCGTCGTCGGCCATGCCGACCGCGTGATGGTGGGTGATTACCTGCGCGC
>JBBSII010000139.1:0-8766 GCA_038232175.1 Thermomicrobiales bacterium | reverse complement strand
CTCCTTTGTGATCGATCTTCGCTTCGACACGAAAATCGTAGCAAAGGAGCGCCTTTCCTGCCTCTCTCAGTATCCGATGGCGAGAACGCATAAGCCCTGAGTGCGACGGGCACATGGCTCAGTTGCAAGGAGAAGACCTGCCGCACGACAGCGGACGGGATCGGCGTGCGGCAGGTCAGGGACTGCACATACATCGCGCCGGAACTCTCCGCCTTCAGCCTGATCGCGAAGATGGGCAAGGACGGCGCAGTCCTCATCGGCATTGGCCCGACGGTTGTGGAGGGCCACGGCAAACTGCTGCTGGCGATCAATGATTGCTACTTCGGGGACAATGTGGGCGGCTTCGAGGTGGCGATTGCGTACCCCTGCCAGCCCGACATCGACGTGGCGGACCCGAGCACCAGCGCCTGCCCGCCGCCCGCACAGAGTTAATCGTTGCAAATTTTTCCTAACCCCATCTCTTCCTCTCAGCAAGAAAGAGGTGAAGAAACCGAATTGACGCAGAGAACGCAAAGACACAAAGGACGCAAAGAAGAAGGGGCTTAACATAGAGGACACGGAGCACACAGCGGGCACAGAGGAAAAAAGAGGATTACTCTGTGCCCTCTATGCTCTCTGCGCGCTCTGTGTTAAACCCCGATCTCCTCTTCGTGTCCTCTGGGTCTTTGTGGTTCTCCCCGGGTTCTCTTCCCGCCTGGTGGCGTGCGCTCAGATAGTGAAGGTGACGGTGACTGCGCTCGACGCGCCGCTGGCCGAGGTGAAGGTGACCGTGCCGCTGTAGGCGCCGGGCGCGAGGCCCGCGCGGTTGATCGTCACGGCGACGGGGATGCTGCCATCGGCGGGCACGGTGCCGCTGGCGGGCGCGGCGGAGAGCCAGGTCGTGCTCGCTTTCGACGTGTACTTGACGGGCGCGCTCCCGCCATTCGACAGATTCACGGACCCTGACGTGCCCGACGCGCCGAGACTGACGCTCCCCCTATCGACCGCAAGTGCGCCGCCCGCCGCCGTCGTTGTCGCGGTCGGGGCCTTCGTCGCGGCGGCCGTCGTCGGTTTCGTCGTCGGCGCGGGGGTGTGCGTCGGTGTGGTCGCAGCAGTTGGCTTTGTCGTCGGCACGGGTGCAGTCGTCGGCGCGGGCGTCACGCGGGGCGTCGGGCTTTCCTGCGGGATCTGGGTGACGCGCGGCAACGGCGTGTTGATGGCCGTCGTCTCGACCGGTGCCGTCGTTGGGGACGGCGTCGGGGTCTCGGCAACCGTCGGTGTCCCGCTCACGGTGGGTTCGGCCGTGCCCCCCGGCGTCGTGGTCGTGACGCCGCTCCCGACTGGGGTCGTCGTGACGGGTGGGCGGGGCGCGGTTGTGGCGGTCGGGAGCGGCGTAGCGGTGCCGCTCGTAATTGCCAGGGCCGTCGCGGTGGCGAGCGCAGGCGAGACCACATCGGTCGGGGTGGGGGCCGCGGTCGCGGCGCTGACGGTCGCCGTCACGCGCACCGGTGCGTTCGTGGAATCGCCACGGACGAGAAAGATCACCAACGCCCCGACGACTGCGATCAGCGCGCCGCCGAGGATGCCGAGCAGCGCGAGCGGCCCGATGGCGCGGTTCCTCCGTCGCGGCGGCGGTGCGTACACCGGTTCCTCGTGCATGACGCGCTGCCGCACGGGGATATCGAGCGCGCGCGTCCCCTGATACTCCTGCACCGGCTCCTGCTCGCCGTATTCCCACGGCTCGGCGGTTGGGTTAATGTTGGTTGGGGCCTCCGCGTCGTACGCGGGCGCTGGCTCCTCGGGGAGCGCGGTGGTCTGCGTGTCGATGGCGGTCGTCGCCTCGTCAACGAGCGGGAGCCATGGCACCGCCCCGGCGATCGCCTCGTCCGCGATTCCCGGTGGCGGGCTGACCGGATGCAACGCGGCGTAGACCGTCAGCGGCGGCGGCACGGCGCGGAGCATCCCCTGCGCGGTGGGCGAGCGCTCCGCGTACTCCTCGATCGCCGCGCGCGCCTCCGGGGTGAGTCGCGTGATGTTCATCTCCGACAGGAGCGCGTCCAGTTCGGGGTCGCGCGGGCGACCGAAGCGGATGAGGAAGAGCGCGCGGCTCGCCGCCTCGACCGCCGGGACGAGCCGCTGGAGCCGGTCCGCCGCCTCGCGCTCGGTGATGCCGAGCACGCTCGCCGCCTCGCCAACGACCATCGCCTCCCGCGTGTGGAGGTGCATCAGGGCGTGCTGATCGACCGGCAGCGCGCTGATCGCGCGCCAGACCGACCGCGTCATATCGTCCAGCCCACTCTCCGGCGCGACCAGGGGCAGCAGGGAGAGGTCCGGCACGACATAGGGCGTCGGCTCGGCGGCGGCGGCGATGGTATCGGCGGGGAGGGCGGTGTAGGCGCGGGCGAAGAGCCACGCCCGCGCGGAGGGCCACTGATCCGCGCTTGCCGCGCTCATCGCCGCCTGCGACGCGACCTGCCGGACGAGCGCGGCGGCGGTCTCATCCCTGCCGGAGAGACGGTCGAGGAAGTCGTAGAGGGCGGGGGTTAATGCCCGAAAGTTGGCGCCGAACGCCTCGGGGGTGGTCTGCGGTGGCGCGCTCGACGTACCCTGCCAGCGCGCCGCGCCATCCTGTTTGCTCACTCGTGTATCGCGCGTCTGATCCACTCTATTCCCCTTCAGCGCGCCGCTTCTCCCGCCACAACGGTATCACGACTGGGGGTGTACGTCCACTGGGAAGGACTAAGGACTGAGGACTAAGGACTCAGTGAGGCGAGTCTTCCCCACTGAGTCCTTGGTCCTCAGTCCTTAGTCCTTCTCACTGAGCCAGGCGAGGAAATCGGCGCGGTGGATGCCGACGATGTGCTCGCCATCGCGGACGGCCTTCAGTTGCCCCCGGTAGACCGCGCCGCGCACCTGATCGATGGTGACATTGTCGAAGAGTTCAGCGATCTCGTCCGGCGTGTACACGTCCTTGCCGACGCTCATCAGGCGCTCGATGGCGTCGGGGTTCGTGGCGGACATTACGGCGTTGCCCCTTCGCCCGTGTTGGTGATATGTGCTATCGCGGGGATCGCGTCCGCCCGCTCCAACCGCGCGATCCATCGCTTGGGGGAGCGCAGTTCGGCGAGGGTCGGCAAATTTTCCGGGCCTTGCCAGACCTTAAGGGCGAACTGATGCCCGCGCTCCTTCACAACCGCGTCGATGAACTGCTCGCCGAGGCGATACTGCTCCATCTTCATCTCCAGCCCTGTCAGCCGGATGAAGAGCGTCTCCGCCTGGCTCCGCTGCCGCTGCCGCGACTCGAACGCATGTTGCAGCGCCTCGAGCGAGGGCAGCACCTGCTTGCCAACGGCGTTCATCACGTGGTTGGAGTACCCCTCGATCACCGACATCAGCGCCTGCATCTCATCGAAGAGCTGCCGCTGGTCGGGCGTCATGACGATTTCCATCAGGCTCTTGCCGCTGCCGCCCTGCTCGCGGAGCCGTCGCACGAGGGCGTTGAGGCCCCCTTGCAGGTTCTGCAGGTCGTTGGTGACGAGCGTGATGTACCGCTCCAGTAGCATGTTGAAGTACGGCCGCACCCACGGGTACGCCTCGAACTCGAAGGCGTGCGTCGTCTCATGGAGCGCGAGCCAGAGGCGGAACTCGTGGCCGTCCACGCCCATCGTCTCCGTTGACGCCGCGATGTTCGGCTCGACGTAGTAGAGCTTGCCCGACGCGACGGGTTCCTTGCCGAGCAGCGCGAGGTCGTACTGCCCGAGCACCCGCCGCGCGAGGTAGCCGAGCAGCAGCCCGACCTCCGCCGAGAGGATCGTCTGATTGAGGCCACTAACGAGCGCGACCGCCGTCGGCGACTTCAGGTTGCGCGCTGTGTTCAGCCCCTCCAAGGGCGCGAACAATTGCTGGAAGGCGCGGATGTTCGCGTCGATCCAGTCCGCGCGGTTGAAGACGTGGACGCTTTCGAGCGGCGTCGGTAGCGTCGTGCCCGTGTACTCCGCGATCAGCGGCACACATTTCCCAACGAGGTCGCGGTAATACTCGGTGAGACTCGCGGGGAAGACCTCGGTGTCGGCGGCGCGGTTCATCGCGAGGGCGATGGAGCGGGCGCGATCCCAGTTAATGAGCGAGGGCGTCTCGCCGGTGCGCGTGTATTCGCGCCCCTTCGTGTTCGCCCAGACCGCCAGTGCGCCCGCAGCGGCGGCGGAGACGAAGAGGAGTTTCTTATCCATCGGGCGGGCGCCGTTCGTCGGCGTCGTCGCGGTCGTTTCAGATGTTGCCATACCGGTGGTTCGCTTTCTCTCCAACACAAATCCTAAGTTCTATGTTGGATGCATACGTCATGAGGAAATGACGGCCCAAACACCGCATCACACCGTTTCCGAAATGCACGGCTGATGCCATCGCATGGTATCTGTGCCGTGGGCGGGCGTCAAACGGGGCACAGAAGCCAGAAGCCAGAAGATAGAAACCGGAAACCAGAAGCGAGAGACAGGGCACTCAGCACGATACGGGTCGTCTCCCATCTGGTTTCTGGTTTCTGGTTTCCGGTTTCCGGTTTCTCTTCTCAGCACTCAGCACTCAGCACTCAGTCCTTCCCTACGACCGTGGACCGTGCGGGCCGCGCGGGTCGTAGACGCCGTAGGGTTCGTCCGGGTTGCGCGGCTGCTCGCGCGGCATCGGGACGTTCGTCGGGATGAAGTAGCCGGCGATCCCGCCGATCACACCCGTCGCGATGGCGATCACCCAGAGGGGGCGATGCTGAAAGATCAGCGGCACGATGACGAAGGTGGACGCGAAGATCCAGAAAAGGATGCCCGCCGCTTGCAGGCGCGCGCGGCGGCGGATGCGCTCCATCGTCTTGCGCTGGCGGGGGTCGATGTCGAAGTCCGGTCGGAGCGGCGATGAGTTGTCGTGCATCGGTCGTTTCCTTTATCGGAACAGGAGCAGCACCGGACAAGCATACGGGAGGCGTGCGTAACTCGCAATGTCGGAGAAAACATTTGACCGCATCCGCCCAAAGGACACCCGGCAAAGAAGCGAAACTTAAAGGAACCCTGCTCTGTGCTCTCTGCGTCTTTGCGTTCTCTGCGTCGATTCGGTTTGTCCCCTCCATGCGCTTCTGTCGTCCGTGTTGGTTTTCCTCATGTGATCCGCTCGTATTGACAGGCAGTTCGCGAGTCGCTATAGTGAGCATCACTCAGTTGACGCTGAGAAAGGGAGAAGGCTGAATGGTGGTGACTACGACAAAGGGAACGGCGCGCCGCGTGCAGAGCGAGGCGGTGCGGCGGGAGCAGATTCTCACCGCGATGCGGCACCTGATCGCGGAGCAGGGATATGAGCGGACGACGACGGCCCAGATCGCCCGGCGCGCGAGCATCTCCGAGGGGACGATCTACAACTACTTTTCCTCGAAGGGTGCAATTGTGAAGGCGCTCGCGGAGCAGGCGCAGCGTATGACGATGGAGCGGGCGTTCGCGCGGGCGGTGCCGGGGTTGCAAGGGGCCGCGCTCATCCGGGCGATGCTCGAAGGCGCGTTCGAGGTCGCGCGCGAGAACGCCGACCTGATGCGCGCGTTCGTGCTCAATGTCGATTTCTCCGACCCAAATTACCCTGGTCGCATCTGCACCACCGCCGAGGCGGACGAGGAATCGCTCGCGCAGTTGCAGGAATTCCTCGCGGGCCAGCAGGCGACGGGCCTGATCCCGCGCAGCGTCGATGTCGGTGTGATGACGCGGCTCCTCTGGGGCACGGTCAACACTGCGATGGACGAGTGCATCATCGGCGGGCACGCGGAGAAGGAGGCGACGTACATCGACCTGATGGTGCGGATGTTCAGTCGCGCGCTCTACATCGAGTGAACCCGCACCCTGTACCAACGGAGGTGGCGAACGGTCCCCTTGGCGGGTGCCGCTGTGCGGGACGCGGGTGTATGTTGGGACGTGACAGGCGAATCAGGCGGTGGACGATCAAGCCTGTTTCGCGGTGATGGAAGGCAAGGGAAGCGCGGCGCAATCTTTTTTGCTCCCTCTATGAGTGATGCTCACTTGTTCAGCGGTGGTTCGGGTTCGGTAGGAAAGGAACGGTACACGATGGCAGATGGACAACCCTTCGCGGCGATCCCGCGCATTGACATCCCGAGCGACTATTTCGCGCGCATTAGCCCCTATCTCGCGAGCATGTACGAGCGGCATGGGCCGATCTTCCGCTCCGACCAGAACGGCCACGATGTCGTCTTCCTCGTCGGGCCGGAGGCGAACCGCTTCGTGCTGCTCAGCGACCGGCTGAAGTTCTCCCACTCCATCGGGTGGACGAAAATCTTCGGCATCGAGGACGCCTTCGGCAACGGCCTCCTCTCGATGGACGGCGCGGAGCACGACGACCACCGCCGGATGATGAACCCCGCCTTCGCCATCGGCTACATGGACCGCTACCTGCCGATCATGCAGCGCATCATCCGCGAGCGTACGGCGGCGTGGGCGGAGCGGGGTGCGGTCGATCTCTACGAGGAGGCGCGCAAGATCACCTTCGATGTCGCCGCCGAGACCCTGACGGGCCTCACGCCGGGGCCGGAGGTGGACGAGTTCCGCGATCTCTATCTGGCGATGCTCCGGCTCGGCAACAACGTGCAGGACTGGGACGAATTTCACCGGGAGCAGGCGCGGCTCAAGGGTGAAATTTACGGCCTGCTCGCACCGAAGATCGCCGAGCGGCGCGTCCACCCGACGGATGATGTGCTCGGGATGCTCGTGCAGGCGCGGGACAAGGAGGGCAACGCGCTCGGCGACGAGCAGTTAATCGCGCACACGAACATCCTCCTCGTCGCGGGGCACGAGACCTCCACAAGCATGAGCGCGTGGCTCCTCTATCTCCTGAGCCAGCACCCCGACTACCTCCGGCGCGTGCGCGACGAGCAGGCCGCGCTCGTGGGTGATGAGACGCCGTCATTAGAGACGATCCAGCGCATGAAGGTGCTGGAGAACGCCCTGAGCGAGGCGGAGCGGATGTACCCGCCGGTGCAGTACGCGCCGCGCGGCGTCGTGGAGGCGTTCGACTTCCACGGCTACCATGTCCCCGCCGGGACGCACGTCTTCTACGGCATCGCCCCGTCGCACCTGATTCCGAGTATCTTCGCGAACCCCACCATCTTCGATCCCGACCGCTTCGCCCCGCCGCGCGAGGAACACAAGAAACATCCGTATGCGCTCGTCGGCTTCGGCGGTGGGCCGCGCATCTGCATCGGCATCAACTTCGCGAAGGTCGAGATCAAGTCGATGGTCGCGCGAGTGCTGCGCGACTACGATCTGACGCTCGCGCCCGGTCAGGCGATCGAGCAGTTCGGCGTTATCAGCCGCCCGCGCGATGGCATCGTCATGCGTGTGACCGCCCGATCACGCGCGCTGATGCCTGGAATGGTGGCGTAGGCTTCAGCCTGCGTCCCTGATTTGTAAAGGGAACGCAGGCTGATGAACAGGGCTGTTGCAAAGTCTGGATGAGGTAAGTGAGTGACAAAGACACCTTTCTTTGTATGGTGGCGATGCTGATCCATCGCCATACCAGGAACGGTGTTCCCATGCAGTCTACCACGTCTGCCCTCACGGTTTGCTTGCCCTGCGTCCCGTTTCTCTTCAGCCCGACCTCGCTGTACGCTCGCTTGCTTACCCTCAGCGATCAAGGCGATCCGCGCGGCGTCCGCTACTCGCTCGCCGCCCTCCTCACGATCGCCGCCCTCGCCAAACTCGCCGCGCAGGACTCGCCGCGTGCCATCACCGACTGGGCGCGGTTGCGTGCGCCCACGCTCGCCGCTCTCTTCGGGCTGGATCGTCCGACGATGCCGCACCCGACAACGTGGAATCGCGTCTTCGGTGCGGCGGTTGATCCCCAGCAGTTTGCCCGCGTCGTGGCCGACTTGCTCACCGCCGCCACCGCATCCCTGGCGCGCGGCACGCGCAAACAGCGACGGGGCATGATCGCGCTCTGTCTGGATGGCAAGACGCTGCGCGGCACAATCCCGGCGGGGATGACGCGCGGCGTGCACCTCTTGGCCGCCTACCTGCCCGATCAGGGGGTCGTCCTCGTCGAAGTGCTGATCGATGGCAAGGAGAACGCGATCGTCACCGCCCGCACCGTGCGCTCCCTGATCGATGTGCAAGGCTGCGTCGTCACCGGGGATCGCTGTTCGCCCAGCGCGACCTGTCGCGGCAGGTGCGTCAGGGTGGGGGCGATGATCTCTGGTGTGTCAAGGAGAATCAGGAGACACGGTACGGCGAGATCGCCACCCTCTTCACCACCCCACCCATGCCCGCGCTGCCCGATGATTTCACCATCGCGACCAGTTTGGACACCGCGCACGGGCGCTACGAGGAGCGGCGACTGACGGCGAGCAGTCTGTTGGTCGGCGACACGACCTGGCCCGCCGCCAGGCAGGTCTTCCAACTGACGCGGCGCACGCTGATGGAAGATGGCAGGTGGCGAGCGAGCGTGGCGTACGGGATCACCAGTCTGCCCCGCACGGTGGCAGATGCAGACCGCCTGCTGGCAGTGGCGCGTGGCCATTGGGGCATCGAGAACGGGCTATTCTACCGACGCGATGTGACGTTGGGCGACGATCGCAGTTTGCTACGGCGAGGGAACGGGCCACAAGTGTTGGCGACGTTGAACGATCTGACGGTGGGACTCCTGCTGCGCGCAGGACACCGGAATGCGGCAGAAGGACGGCGTATTTATGCGGCCTTCCCCGATCATGCCGTCGCCTTACTTCCCACGGGATGACTTTGCAACAGCCCTGGG
>JBBSII010000138.1:0-8792 GCA_038232175.1 Thermomicrobiales bacterium | reverse complement strand
TGAAGGCGCTCGGCTTCGCGCGTATATAAAACGGTAGCAGGTACGGTTACAGCACGGCGCGGCGCGTGGGCAACGCCGCGAGGAGGGCGAGATGCGGTTCTTCCGCAGTTTTGGCAGGCAGCAGGACGCGCCGCAAAGTAGCGCGGTTGCCAAGCAACGATTGAAGGTTGTGCTCGTGCACGATCAGATGCGGATGTCGCCGGGGCTGATGGCCGCGATTCGCACCGATCTCGTCGATGTCCTCTCGCGCCGGCTCGACGTGGATCGCGAGGGGATCGAAGTGACGATCACGCCGGGGCGCGACACGGACGAACTTACCGCGCGCATCCCGATCCGGCGCGGCGCGCGCGCGCGGTCGTGATGGGATCGACCGCCGCCGCAACCCCGGTGGCGTTTGCGGGCCGCTATCAATTCCACCACACCGGCATCATCGTGCGCGATCTCGCGCGGGCGGAGGAGACGTACCGCGCGCTCGGCTTCCCACCGGGTGACGCGGAGGATGTGCCGAGTCAGGGCGTGCGCGTGCTGGTGCTCCCGACCGCCGTGCCGGGTCAGTACGTGGAATTGATCGCGCCGGTGAGTGGGGGCCATCTGGAGCGGTACCTGGAGCGGCGCGGCGAGGGTATCCATCACATCGCCTTCGCCGTGACCGACATCGCCGTCGAGTTGGAACGTTTGCAGGCGGCGGGTGTACGCTTGGTGGACAGCACGCCGCGCATTGGCGCGCACGGCTGGACGGTCGCGTTCGTCCACCCGGAGGCCGCGCACGGCGCCCTGATCGAACTCGTGCAACCGTAGACGGACGACCGAACAGACAAAAAGCGGGAGGAATCGAATGGCCGCGCCGCCGAAAGAGATCACCACCGACAGCGGTATCCCGGTCGCGCCGTATTTCGACGCGCCGGATTTTCCCGTCGCCGTGTCGCCACCGGGGGCGTACCCGTACACGCGCGGCATCTACCCGGAGATGTACCGCGCGCGCCGCTGGACGATGCGCCAATATGCCGGGTTCGCCTCCGCCGAGGCGACAAACGCGCGGTTCAAGTCGCTCCTCGCGAAGGGGCAGACAGGCCTCTCGGTCGCGTTCGATCTGCCGACGCAGCTCGGCTACGACGCCGACGACCCGCTCGCGGAGGGGGAGGTCGGCAAGGTCGGCGTCCCGATCAGCCAGCTCGACGACATGCGCATCCTTTTTTCCGGCATCCCGCTCGCCGAGGTGACGACGAGCATGACGATCAACTCGCCCGCCGCGATCCTCCTGCTGATGTACCAGATCGTCGGCGAGGAGCAGGGCGCGGATGTCCGCAAACTGGGCGGCACGACGCAGAACGACATCCTGAAGGAGTATCAGGCGCGCGGCACGTATATCTACCCGCCGCGCCCCTCGATGCGGCTCGTGACGGATACCTTCGCTTACTGCGCGAAGCATCTGCCGCAGTGGAACCCGATCAGCATCAGCGGCTACCACATGCGCGAGGCGGGCTGCTCGGCGGCGCAGGAGATCGCCTTCACGCTCGCCAACGCCATCGCCTACGTCGAGGCGGGGCTGGACGCGGGCCTGACCGTCGATGCCTTCGCGCCGCGCCTCTCGTTCTTCTTCGGCGCGCACAATGATTTGTTCGAGGAGGTTGCCAAGTTCCGCGCCGCTCGCCGCCTCTGGGCGACGCTGATGCGCGAGCGGTTCGGCGCGCAGGACCCGCGCTCGCTCCTCCTGCGGTTCCACACGCAGACCTGCGGCTGCACCCTGACCGCACAGCAGCCGTACAACAACGTCGTCCGCGTCGCGTTGCAGGCGCTCGCCGCCGTCCTCGGCGGGACGCAGAGCCTGCACACGAACTCGTACGATGAGGCGCTCGGCCTGCCGACCGATCATTCCGCGACGCTCGCCCTGCGCACGCAGCAGATCATCGCGGAGGAGAGCGGCGTCACCGCGACCGCCGACCCGCTCGGCGGCTCGTACTACGTCGAGGCGCTCACCGACGGCTTGGAGCGCGAGGCGCGTCGGTGGATGGAGCGGGTCGCGGAGCGCGGCGGCGCGGTCGCCGGGACCGAGAGCGGCTTCATCGCCGGGGCGATCGCGGAGCACGCCTATCGTCAGGAGATGGGGCAGGAGCGCGGCGAGCGGGTCGTCGTCGGCGTCAACCGCTACCAGGAGCAAGAGGAAATTCCAGTGCCGATCCTCCGGCCCGACCCGGACGCCGAGCGTAAGCAGGCGGCGCGCCTGAAGCGGCATCGCGCCACCCGCAACGCGATTTCGTGCGACACCGCGCTCGGCGTCGTGCGCACGACGGCGCGGGGCGATGGGGAACTGCTCGGGCCGATCCGCGCCGCCCTGCTCGCGGGCGCGACGCTCGGCGAAATCTGCAATGCCCTGCGGGATGTGTGGGGGACGTATCGCGCTCCCCGCCCCGTCTAGTGCGGTGGCAGGGGGGTGCGAGCAGCCGCCAGCTCGTCGCAGGAGCGGGGTAGGGATGGAGATCGCACAGATATTCTTTTCGCGCTACGAGGACCTGCGCTCCGCCATGGAAGGCCTCATCGCCTGCCCTGAGGCGGAGTGGCGCGCCCGGCCGCACGGCCTCAACCCCATCACCTGGCTGGTCTGGCACATGGCGCGGGCCGAGGACAGTGGCCTGAACCGCCTGGTCTTCGATCAGCCACAAGTCCTGGATGATCCGGTCGCGCAGTGGCCGACGCGGATGCGGATTCCGCTCCGCCACCACGGGTCCACGATGCCGTCGGTCGAGGTCGATGCGCTGAACGCCCAGGCAGATGTCGGCGCCCTCTGGGCGTACTCCGTCGCGGTGGCGGAGCGCACGCGCGCGCTCGTCCGGCAGCTCGACCCGGCGTCACTCGGCGAGACTGTTTCCCTCCCGCACCTGCGCCGGGTGCTCGACGATGAGGGAATGCTGCGGCCGGGGTATGCCTGGCCCGAGGAGCCTCCACTGTACAGCGGCAACCCGCGCGGGGAACTCCTCTTCATGTTCGGCGTGACCCATAACTTCTTCCACTGGGGCGAGTTGCTCGCCGTGCATAGCTGCCTCGCCTCGCCGCACTCCCTCAGCTCGGCATGAGGCGGTCAGGCGCTGCGCCCCGCGCGCCACCGGCCGCGGCCGCGCAGGCACGGCGCAAAGGCCCGCTCACAGGACGCAGAGAAGGTATTGTAGACGATCAGGGCGAACAATGGCCGCCTAAGTAGGTGCGTGGAAGTTCTTGCAGCAAGCCTGTCGCTGTTTCACCTCACCATGCGGCGAAATATGCGACGTGAACATACCAGCACCTACTTAGGATTCCCCGCCGTATGCGCGAAGTGCTGGTACACTGCGTTCGGCTGGCGACGCATGAGGGAATCTCCGGGGGAGTACTGCAATGAGTCTTGACGCCATCGCGGAAACGTACCACGCGCCGCCGGAAGCGGTGGCGATGGTGCGCCCGATTGTGGACCGGATCGCGCGGCGGGACCGCGAGGGCGCGGACATCACCATCGCGCGCATGGCGCTGCGGTGCGCCGATCTCGTCGAGCGGGGTTCGATGGGCGCGTGGGTCGCGGACACCGCCTTCACGATCCTCGATGTCTGGCTCACGGAGGAGATGGAGCGGGGCGATGTCGGCGTGGACGAGCGGACGTGGGAGTTGCTGACCGAGGGCAATCTGTTCCACGGGCAGGGCGTTATCTTCAAGCCGGACCTCTCCTATCTCCGGTCGGTCGCCACCGCGATTCTCTTCGACCATGGCTTGCCGGCGACGTACCCCGACCCCGATAATATCTCCGACTTCACCCAGTTTCGGGAGCGCCAGAACCAATGAGCAGGGAACGATGAGCACGGACAATCACCCGCACGCCGAGCGATTCGCGCGCTTGCAGGCGGGGCGCGATCAGGCCGAGGCGGAGGCACGAGAGAAGCAGCACGCGCGCGGCAAGCGCACTGCCCGCGAGCGTATGCTCGCCCTGCTCGACGCGGGCAGTTTCAGCGAACTCGACCCGTACGCCGTCCATCGCTCCGAGCACTTCACGATGCCGGAGCGGCACCCGCTCGGTGATGGCGTCATCACGGGCTTCGGCACGCTCGACGGGCGGCCCGTCTGCGTCTTCTCGCAGGATTTCACCGTCTATGGCGGCTCGCTCGGTGAGGTCTTCGCGGAGAAGGTCGTTAAGATCATGGACAAGGCACGCGCAGCGGGCGTGCCGATGATCGGCATCAACGACAGCGCGGGCGCGCGAATTCAGGAGGGCGTCGAGGGCCTGGAGGGGTACGGGGCCGTCTTCTTCCGCAATGTGCAGTGCTCCGGCATCATCCCGCAGGTCTCGATCATCGCGGGGCCGTGTGCCGGTGGTGCGGTCTACTCCCCGGCGATGACCGATCTCGTTGTGATGGTGGACGGCATCGCGCAGATGTTCATCACCGGGCCGGATGTGATTAAGACGGTGACGGGCGAGGATGTGACGCACGAATCGCTCGGCGGGGCGCACACGCATGCCGAGCGGAGCGGTGTCGCCCAACTCGTCGCGGTGGACGAGGACCACGCGGTTGACCTCGTCCGTGCCTTCCTCTCGTACCTGCCGTCCAACAACCGCGAGCAGCCGCCTCACCTCCCGCCGACTGACGACCCGTTGCGCGCCGACCCCGAACTGGACAGCCTCGTCCCGGAGCAGCGCACGAAGCCGTACGACATGCGCGCGATCATCGCGCGGGTGGTCGATGGCGACACGTTTTTGGAGTTGCAGCCGGAGTACGCGCGGAACATCCTCACCGGCTTCGCGCGGCTGGACGGCCACCCCGTCGGCATCGTCGCGAACCAGCCGCTGCACCTCGCGGGGACGCTCGACATTGCCGCGTCGGAGAAGGCGGCGCGCTTCGTGCGGCTCTGCGATGCATTCAACGTGCCGCTCGTCACATTCGAGGATGTGCCGGGCTTCCTCCCCGGCACGGAGCAGGAGTACGGCGGCATCATCCGGCACGGCTCCAAACTGCTCTACGCCTACTGCGAGGCGACGGTGCCGAAACTGACCGTTATCACGCGCAAGGCATACGGCGGCGCGTACGTCGTCATGTGCTCCAAGAGTGTCGGGGCCGATCTCAACCTCGCGTGGCCGACCGCCGAGGTCGCCGTGATGGGGCCGGAGGCGGCGGTCGTCGTCATCGCGCGGCGCGAGATCGCGGCGGCGGACGACCCCGCCGCCAAGCGCGCCGAACTCGTCGCGGACTACGAGGAGCGGTTCGCCAACCCCTTCGCGGTGGCGGCGCGCGGCTACGTCGATGATGTCATCCCGCCGCGCGCCACCCGTGCCCGCCTGATTCAGGAACTCGCCCTCCTGCGGCACAAGCACCGCCCGTGGCCGGAGCGGCGGCACGGCAACATCCCGTTGTAACGCTTCAACTTCAATAGGCTGTTTTGTGCGGTAAGCAAAGAGATTTGTGTCGAAGGGGAGTTCGCATATGGCGGTATCAACGATGGTTGTGCCGATGCAGCGTTATCGGTTCACCGTAGACCAGTACGAGCGGATGGGCACGGCGGGGATTCTGGCGGAGGATAGCCGCGTCGAATTAATCAACGGGGAGATCATCGCGATGAGTCCCATCGAGCCACGTCATGCTGATTGTGTCGCCATGCTTACCCGATTGTTGGCGCGTCAGGCTCCTGATACTGTATTGGTTGCCGTGCAAAACCCGATTCGCCTGCCGGATGCTACCGAGCCGCAGCCGGACCTCTCGCTCCTTCGCTTCGCTCGATATACTCGCACTCTACCGATAGCCAGTGACGCGCTCGTGGTGGTTGAAGTGTCCGATACTACGCTGGACTATGATCGCCAAGCCAAGTTGCCTCTTTATGCCGCAGCGGGAATCCCGGAGGCGTGGCTGGTCGATCTTGGCGCCAACCGGATTGAGCGGCACACCGAGCCAGGCCCGGATGGCTACCACCTGATCGCCCGCTTCGGCGTTGGCTCAGATATGGAGTCGGTCATTCTGCCGGAAATCGTCGTATCGGTGGACACCATTTTTGGTCTGGGCGCGTAACACGATGGAGAATTCTTCGGGGGTGGCGTGCAGAACCTTGATGTGACACACGGCTTTACGGATGCGAACGGTGTCCGCCTGCATTACGTCACGGGCGGGACGAACAACGCTGAACCGCTCGTGCTCCTGCACGGCTTCCCGCAGAGTTGGGTGATGTGGCGGCGCGTCTGGCCCGCGCTCGCGGCGCGGCATCGGGTGATCGCGGTCGATCTGCGCGGCTACGGCGATTCCGCGAAACCGCCGGGGCAGGACGGGTACGACAAGGGGGCGATGGCGGCGGATATTCATGCACTCGTCCATCAACTCGGCATCGGAACATTCGTCCTGATCGGGCATGACCGGGGTGGACGAGTGTCGCGCCGGTACGCGCTCGATTACCCCGACGACCTCGCGGGCGTCGCGCTCCTGGACATTTTGCCCGTCGAATACGTCTACGATCACTACACGGCGGCGGAGATCGCCGGGAAGTATTGGCATTGGGTCTTCCAGATCGTGCCGGAGATCCCCGAGCAGTTGATCGCGGGGCACGAGGCGGCGTATCTGGAAAAATTCTTCTCGCGTACGCCGGGGTTGCTCGATCAGTTGCGCGCGGACGGCGCGTGGCAGGCGTATCGCAACGCCTTCCTGCAACCGGGCGCGGTCGCGGCGGCGCTGAGCGACTATCGCGCCGCATACGCCGTCGATGTGCCGCGCTACCGGGCGGAACGGGCGGCGGGGCGGCGCATCACCGTGCCAATGCTCCTGCTCTGGGGCGCGCGCGGCAACCTCGCGGAGCGGCCGGTACTTGCTGTCTGGCGCGAAGTCGCGGACGATGTGCGCGGGGTGGCCATTGCCGACTGCGGCCATTATTTGCCCGAGGAGCAGCCCACGCTCGTGCAGGAGCAGTTGCTCGCCTTCGCGCGCGAGCGCTTTGATCGGTAAGGATGAGACACAAGGAGTGCGGCGGGTGCAGACGGCGACGGTGCTGGTGGCGAATCGCGGAGAAATCGCGTGCCGGATCATCCGGGCGTGCCGGGCGCTTGGCCTGCGCAGTGTCGCGGTGTACGGCGCAGGCGAGCAGGACGCGCGGCATGTGCAGATGGCCGATCGGGCGTTCAGCATCGAGGCGATGACCGCCGCGCTGCCGTACCTCGACATTCCCGCGCTGATGGATGTTGCGAAGCGGGCGGGTGCGATGCTGCTCCACCCCGGTTATGGGTTCCTCTCGGAGAATTCATCGCTCGCCGAGGCGTGCGCGGAGGACGGCATTGCGTTCGTCGGGCCGAGCGCCGCGATCATCGAGGCGATGGGCGACAAGGTCGCAGCGCGCCGGATCGCCGCCGAGGCGGGCGTGCCAATTGTCCCCGGCACGGCGGACGCCGTCGGTGATCTCGATACCGCGCGGGCGTGGGCCGATGCGCACGGCTACCCGCTCGCGGTGAAGGCGGCGGGCGGCGGCGGCGGGCGCGGCTTCCGCGTCGTCGAGCGCGCGGAGGAGTTGCCCGCCGCGCTGGAGGGCGCATCGCGCGAGGCGGCGCGCTCGTTCGGCAACGCCGCCGTCTATCTGGAGCGGTACTTCCCAACGCCGCGCCACATCGAGGTGCAGGTGCTCGCGGACGCGCACGGCCATGTCATCCACCTCGGCGAGCGGGACTGCTCCGTGCAGCGACGGCATCAGAAGTTGATCGAGGAGTCGCCCGCGCCGGGGATCGACGCGGCGACACGGGCGCGCATTACCGAGGCGGCGGTCGCGCTCGCCCGCGCCGTCGGCTACGTCAGCGCGGGGACGGTCGAGTTCATCGAACAGGGTGGCGAATTCTACTTTCTCGAAATGAACACGCGCGTGCAGGTCGAGCACCCCGTCACGGAGATGGTCAGCGGCGTCGATATCGTGCAGTGGCAGTTGCGGATCGCGCTCGGCGAGCCATTGACGCTGACGCAGGAGCAGCTCGCATTCTCCGGTCACGCGATTGAATGCCGCATCCTCGCGGAGGACCCCGCGCGTCGCTTCCAGCCGCTGCCCGGCCTCCTGACCGCGTACACCGAACCGGCGGGTGAGGGGATTCGGGTCGATGGTGGCTATCGTGCGGGGGACGCGATCCCGACGCAGTATGATTCGTTGATCGCGAAGTTGATCGCGCACGGGGCGTCCCGCGAGGAGGCAATTGCGCGCATGGAGGTCGCGCTCGCCGCGTTCGAGATTGGCGGCGTGCCGACGACGATTCCGTTCCACCTCGCCGCGCTCGCGCAGCCGATCTTCCGCGCGGGCGAGGCGACGACGCGCTTCATCGAAGTCAGCGCGGTTGTCGCGACCCTCGCGCCGCAGCCCGGCCCCGTGCCCGCGCCACCGCCCGATGCGGGGCAGGTCGTCACCGCCGAGATCGACGGCGAACGGCGGCAAATGCGCGTCTTCGGTCTCGCCGCGACTGCCCAGCTATCACCGACCCAGTCGCGCCGCCCGCCGCCGCGCCTCGACCGGACGCGCAATGGCAATGCGGGAGCAAACGGCGCCATCACCAGCCCGATTCAGGGCGTCCTCGTGCGGCTGCCCGTCGCGGAAGGCGAGATGGTGGCAGCGGGCGCGGTGATCGCCGTTGTCGAGGCGATGAAAATGGAGAACGAGGTGCGCGCGGATCGCGATGGTGTCGTTGGCACTGTCCATGTGCGGCCGGGCGCGACCGTCACGGTTGGTGAACCGCTCGTCACCTTCAAGGACTGAGAACCGAACACGAAACGCCAAGAGGTGGAGGGAGATTTAACACAGAGTACACAGAGCGCACGGAGAGCACAGAGGAGAGA
>JBBSII010000137.1:0-8801 GCA_038232175.1 Thermomicrobiales bacterium | reverse complement strand
GGAGTGTGGCCGCGCGATGACCACCGAGGGGAGCGGCGAGCAACGCGCCCTTAAGCAACAGCACAAGCACGACGCCAACGACGCCGAACGCCCCAGCGCGCGGGTCCCGCGCGATAACGAGGCGTTCGGTGGGCGTGCGGTGCGCGAACGCGGCGTCGCACGTATCGATCACGCCGTCGAGATGGAGGAACCCCGTCAGGAGCGCGAGCGCGGCAACAAGCAGCACCGCGACGACGGGGGCGGTCAGTGCGGTGCGCCGCAGCCCGCTGTCGAGCGCGACGAGCAGGCCACCGAGCAGCCAGCCGACCGCCGTGTACCACGCGACCGCCGCGCCCATCTCTCGCGGGCGCGGCGCACGACGGATCGGGGCGGGGATGACGGTGAGCAGCGTTAACGCGATGAGTGGCGGCATGACACCTTCCCGACCCTGCGCAAGAATGAACGAACGTTTACGGCCTCGCGCCGCTGTGCGACAATCATTGTACGTTCAAACGCGGAGAGGTGGAGCGTGACACGGACATCGGCCGCCGCGAGCGCGGAACACGGCGCAATTCATACCATCGGGAACGTCGATGCGCTTTCCGGCACGGTCCTCGATCTGCTGCCAATTGGCGTCGTCATCATGGACGCGCGCGACCTGCGGATCATCGCCGCGAACGAGACGGTGCGCACGCTGCCGGGCGCGCCGTGGGGCGAGGTCGCGGTGATCGGTCGCCGCTTGCGCGAGTTGCCCGATGATCCCAACATCCGGCGGTTCGCGGCGGCGTGCCGGTACGTGCTGCGCGTCGGGGAACCCTTGCGGATCAAGGCGTTCGCGCTCGGGGGCGACGAACCTGCCTTCTGGGAGTTCTCATTCGTGCCGGTGCGGGAGGCAGACGGCACGATGAGCCGCCTCCTCGCCACGATCACCGATGTGACGCAGGAAGTGACGCTTCGGCGGGCGATGGAGGAGAGCAACCAGGAACTCCGCCGTCAGAATGCCGAACTCGCCACCCTCAACCGCCTCGCCATCAGCGTCAGTTCGTCGCACGACTTCCTGACGCTCTGCCAGACGGCGATTGATGCGCTGCTCAGTCTGTTCGGCTTCACACAGGGCGCGGTCGCGATGATCCACGCGGACGGGTCGCATGCGACGCTGGTTGCCCATTCGTCGACCAATGCACACCTGACATGGGAGAGCATCCGCATCCCCGTTCACGGCAATCCGGTGTTCGCCTACCTGACGACACACCTCGCCCCACTGGCAATCCACGACATCGAGACCGACCCCGTTGCGGTGATGGAGCGCGATCTCTTTCGCGCGCGCGGCACGAAGTCGATCCTGATCGTCCCGATTGTCGTGCGCGGCGAGATGATCGGCTCAATCGGCGTCGATGCCACCGAAGAGCCGCACCGCTTCACGGAGGGTGAAATCGACCTCGCGGCGCGGGTGGCGGAGCAGATCTCCGTCGCGATGCAGAATGCCCAGCTAGCGGAGGAACTCGCGCGCCGCGCCGAGGACGTGGAAGCGGTCAACGCCATCGGGCAGGTGGTCAGTTCGTCGCTGAACCTCACAACGGTGCTCGACCGCGTGCTCACGAGCCTGCGCAACATGATCGCGTACGACCGCGCCTCGGTTGCCGTGATCGAGCCGGACATGGAGCACCTGCTCGTCGTCAGCGACACGGCGGAAGCGGGCAATCAGCGCGGCGAGCGCGTGCCTATCGACGGGTCGTTGCGCGGCTCGGTCTTCGCGTCCGGCAGGTCGTTCTACATCGGAGATAGTCGCTCCGGCCCGCTGCCAGTTGCGCCACGCCTCCCGATCGCGGAGTACCCGATCAACATGGTGATCGCACCGCTCGTCGTCTCGGGCCAGCCAATTGGCGTGCTCTCCGTCCTCTGTGATCAGGCGGATTGTCTCACGCCGGACGATGCCTCCCGCGTCGAGCGGGTCGCGGCGCAGGTAGCGGTTGCAGTGGCGAACGCGCGGCTCTACGAGCGCGTCGAGGGGCAGGTGGAGGAACTGCGGCTCCTCAACGCCGACCTCGCGGAGGCGAACAAGCACAAGAGCGTCTTCCTCGCCACAATGAGCCACGAACTCCGCACACCGCTCAACGCGATCATCGGCTTCGCGGAACTCCTGTATGATGACATCATCGACGACGAGGAGGAACGGCGCGAGAGCATCCTCGACATCCTGCGGAGCGGGCAGCACCTGCTGACCCTCATTAACGACGTGCTCGACCTGACAAAGGTCGAGGCGGGGCAGATGACGTTGACGCCGCAGCCGCTGGACTTGCGGCACGAACTCGCCAGCGTGGATCGGATCATGTCGTCCTTGTTCACGCAGCGGGCGCAGACCTACACCTACACGGTGCCCCCAGGTTTCCCGCCAGTCTACGCCGATGCGAGCCGGATGCGCCAGGTAATCCTCAACATCCTCGCCAATGCGAACAAATTCACGCCGGATCGCGGCGCGATCACCCTCGCCGCCTCGGTGAACGCCGATGGTGGTGCACAAATCGCCATCACGGACACGGGCATCGGCATCAAACCGGAGGACGAGCCGCTGATCTGGCAGGAGTTCCGCCAGATCGACACGTCGATCAACCGCAAGTACGAAGGGACGGGGCTGGGTCTCGCGCTCACGCGACGGTTGCTGACGCTGATGAACGGGCGCATCTGGATCGAGAGCGCGCCGGGCGCGGGCACGACCTTCTTCATCACCCTGCCGCTCGCGACGGGGGCGGGTGCCTGATGCCCCGCTATCAGCCACCGGAAGCCAAGCCCGGCGAGCATCGCGATCACAAGTATCGCCTGATCGAGACCAACCGGTGCGCCGACCCGCCGCCACCCGAACTGATCCAGGCAGTCCGCGAGTTCAATGCGGGCGAGTACTTTCAGTGTCACGAGACGCTCGAACATGCGTGGCTGCACGAGCCGGGGTACATCCGCGTGCTCTGGCAGGGCATCATCCAGGTCAGCGTCGCCTGCTTCCACATCACGCGCGACAACGGCGAGGGCGCGCGAAAAATCTGGACCGCCGCCCTCCTCAATCTCGCCCCCTTCCCGGATCGCTGCCACGGCGTCGATGTCGCGGGCCTGCGCGCGCAGACACAGGAGTGTCTTCAAACAATCCTCGCGCTCGGTGATAGCGGCGTGGCGCAGTTCGACCGCGCCTCGTTTCCCCGAATCGAACTCGCAGAAAAATGATCCTGTTCCTGTTCCTTCGGACAGGTTGACTTCCTGGTTTGGGATGGTATGCTAGCGATGCGACAGGATATGACCCGTTGCGGATACCAGCATACGGCGATACCGCAGCATGAACACGACGGAAGGGAGGCCCCCGATGGCAATGCAGTCCCGACTCGGTTTCGGCCATGATTGGCCGAATATCGCCACGTTCCGGGGGGATCACCGCGCATGGAGCGTCATTGACTGACGTACTCCGTCGCCATAGTCGGCACCACGTCGGCGGTCCCCATTTCCGGGGCCGCCGGTTTTATTTTTGCCGCCCGGCAGGTGCAACAGTCGCCGGGGCACGAAGAAAGGGGTGGCAGATGGCCACGAAGAAGACGCGAACGACGCGGATCACGTTCAAGAAAGGGGCGGTGCGGTGATTGACACAACGTATGCCCCGGAGGGCGCGCGCCACTGCCGGATGTTGGGCATCACGCAGCCCGCCTCCCCCATGGGAGCGGGGATGGCGCAAGTAGGGGCGCCGCTGTTTCGTCGAACGAAGCAGCGGAAGAAACAACGAAGATAGCACGCGCGGTGGGCCTCCCACTGCGCCCAGCAAAGAAAGCGGTGTAACGCGATGTTGGATATTCAGGACCTGAGGGTATCCCAGATGTACGTCGAGGAGCGGCTGAGGAAGGCGGCGCACGAAATGATCCTGCGGGAAGCGGAGCAGGGCAATCGCGCGCGACGCCGGAGGGTGGTGCTCAAGGTGCGGCTTGGTCGGGCGCTCGTTCGCGTCGGCCAGCGTCTTGAGGCGGCGACGGACGGTCTCGGCGACGTAGAGATGGGCGTGAGGTAAACAGACACACGTCATGGATCGACAATCTGCGCACCGAACAGGTGCATGAAAGGGGAGCCGCAGGCGTGCGACTCCCCTCTTTCTTTGCCCGGCATCGCGAATGTCGTGTCAGCTATGCCCGGCGTGCTTCCGACAGGAAGGCTCAACAAAGCGCCACACAAAAGAACAAAGAACAAAGAACAACGAGAGCAGCCTTCGCCGCTCCCGTTGCATCGCGCCGTGGTGTACGGGCGGTTTTAGGTCCCTTCCTGCCAGGCGTTGTTGTATTCGCTCTGGCGCTCGGAGAGGGTGTCGATCTTGACACCGAGCGTCGCCAGCTTCAGCGTCGCGACGCCGAGGTCGAGTTCGGTCGGGATGTCGTAGACCTTCGCTTCGAGCTTGTCCTGGTTCTGGATGAGCCACTCCGTCGCGAGCGCCTGATCCGCGAAGGACATGTCCATCACGCTCGCCGGGCTTGCCTCCGCCGCCGCTTGGCCGACCAACCGCCCCTCCGCGAGGAGGTAGACGCGCTGCCCGCTCGGCAGGAGGTATTCCTCGGTGTTGGTCCGCACGGTCTTGTGCGACACCGCCGTCTCGCGCAGGCCCTTCACGTCGATCTCGACATCGAAGTGGCCACTGTTGCAGAGGAGCACGCCTTCCTTGAGGTCCGCGAAGTGCTTCTTGGAGACGATCTCGGTGCCGCCCGTCGCGGAGACGATGATGTCCGCCTCCTTGACCGCGTCCGCCATCGGCATGACGCGATAGCCCTCCATCAGCGCCTCGAGCGCGGCAATCGGGGAGACCTCGGTGACAATGACGTTCGCGCCGAAGCCGCGCATCCGCTGGGCGATGCCCCGGCCCACCCAGCCGAAGCCCGCGACGACGCAGCACTTCCCCGCGATAAGGATATTCGTCGCGCGCAGAATGCCGTCGATCGTGTTCTGGCCGGTGCCGTAGCGGTTGTCGAAGAAGTGCTTGGTTGGCGTGTCGTTCACGGCGATGACCGGGAACTTGAGGATGCCATTCCGCTCCATCGAGCGCACGCGGATGACGCCCGTCGTCGTCTCCTCCATGCCGCCAATGACGCGGTCGAGGGTTTCGCCGCCCAACTCGTGCAATTTGACGATCAAGTCCGCACCGTCATCCATCGTCAGTTGCGGCTTGTGGGTGAGCACCTGATCGACGTGCCGGTAATACGTCTCGACATTCTCGCCGTAGTAGGCGTAGACCGGGATTTCCTCGTGCGCGACGAGCGTGGCACAGACGTCGTCGCGCGTCGAGAGCGGGTTCGAGGCGCAGAGAGCGATCTCCGCGCCGCCCGCCTTGAGCGTCCGCAGGAGCACCGCCGTCTCCGTCGTGATATGCAGGCTGACGGCGATGCGCATCCCCGTCAGCGGCTTCTCCTTCGCGAACCGCTCGCGGATCGTCTGCAGAACCGGCATCTGATTTTCCGCCCAGTCGGAGCGCATCCGCCCCTGCTCCGCCAGCCCGATGTCCACAATGTCGTAATCGACCTTCGTTGCCGTCATTCCCACCTCCACAAACCGATGAATCTCACCTTTGGAGCAATCTCCACAGAAGATACTATATCATCATCGGCACTTTGTCTACAGATCATCCGTGATCGTTATAAACTGGGAGGGCGGTTCGTGAACCGCCCGTACGAATCCCGTCCCCTCCCCTCTCTATTGTAATGGAGAGAGCGAGGGGTGAGGTTTCCCTTCCTCTAGTCGTCCGCCAGCGCCATCTCCGGTTTCGCAACGCCCGCTGCGGAACGCAGTGCGTCGGCCTTGTCCGTCTTCTCCCAGGGCACATTGAGGTCGTCGCGACCGAAGTGCCCATAGGCGGCGGTCTGCTTGTAGATCGGGCGGCGCAGATCGAGCGTGCGGATGATGCCGCGCGGCGTCAGGTTGAAGTGCTCGGCGATCAGCTCCTGCAACGTCTCGTCGGAAACCTTGCCCGTCCCGAAGGTTTCGACCATGATCGAGAGCGGCTTCGACACGCCGATGGCGTAGGACAATTGCACCTCGAAACGATCCGCGAGGCCCGCCGCGACGATATTCTTCGCCACGTAGCGCGCCGCGTACGCCGCCGAGCGGTCCACCTTGGTCGGGTCCTTGCCAGAGAACGCGCCGCCGCCGTGCCGCGCCATGCCGCCGTACGTATCGACGATGATCTTCCGGCCCGTCAGGCCCGCGTCGCCGACCGGCCCGCCGACGACGAAACTACCGGTGGGGTTGATGTACATCTGCGTCCGCTCGTCGAGCATGGCCGCCGGGATGATCGCGTGGATGACGTGCTCCTTGATGTCCGCGTGGATCTGCTCCTGCGAGACATCTGCCGCGTGCTGCGTGGAGATGACGACCGCGTCGACGCGCACGGGCTTGCCGAACCGGTATTCGACCGTCACCTGGCTCTTGCCGTCCGGCCGCAGATACGTCAGCGTGCCGTCCTTGCGCACTTCCGTCAGACGGCGGGCGAGCTTGTGCGCCAGGGCGATCGGCAGCGGCATCAGTTCCGGCGTCTCGTTGCAGGCGAAGCCGATCATCATGCCCTGATCGCCCGCGCCGACCTCGTCGCCATCGAGGCTGATGCCGCGCGCGATGTCGGGCGACTGCTGCCCGATGGCGACCGTCACGCCGACGCTGCCGCCATCGAAATGGCAGTCCGCCTCGCGGGTATAGCCGATCTCCTTGATCGTCTCGCGGATGATCGTCGGCATGTCCACATATGCGGACGTGGTGATCTCACCGAAGACGGAGACCAACCCCGTTGTCGTGGAGGATTCGCACGCCACACGCGCCATCGGGTCCTGCGCGAGGATCGCGTCGAGGATGGCGTCCGAGATCTGGTCGCACATCTTGTCCGGGTGGCCCTCCGTCACCGACTCCGAGGTGAAAAAGAGCTTCTCCGATTGCATGAACGTGTTACTCACCCAATGCTCCTTCCGGTCGTTTCAGGACTGAGGACTCAGGACTGAGGTCTGAGTCTTGTCCTGTCTCTCTCCCATTGCCCCGTTACCTCGCTGCAACCCGTACTTCCGTGCTCAGCCCTGAGTCCTCAGTCCTCAGTCCGTCGCCGAAGGCGTCCTGATACCGCGCCGTGAACTCGTCCCAGGTGTAGGTGTGCGCTTGCGGGCCGTACAACTCGATGGCGTACGTCGCGGCGAGCGCGGCAACGCGCCCCGTCACCTCCCACGACCAGCCGCGCACCATGCCCGTGAGCAGACCCGCGCAGTAGGCGTCGCCGCCACCGGTCGGGTCCACGACCTCACGGGCGGCGGCGATAGGAATTTCGTACGTCGCCTCGCGCGTGCGGATGACGCTGCCCTCGCCGCCGAGCGTCTTGATAAGCACGCCGCCGGGCGCGAGTTGGTCGAGCATCCGCTCCTCCGAGAGGCCCGTTTTCTCGACCATCACGGCGAACTCGTAGTCGCTGCCGAGCACGACCGACGCGCCCGGAATCCCGGCGGCGAGGGCGGGGCCATCCATCACCGTCGTCTGCCAGCAGGGCATGTAGACGAACGGGATGCCGAGATCACGACACTCCTTCGGGAACCGCTCGATCGCCTCCGGCACCGTCGGCCCGATCAGCGCGACCTTGATCGCGGCGGCATTGAGGTCGTGGAAGGTTGTGAGGTCGCTGCGGGACATCGCCCCGGCGTAGAAGCCGATCACGGTGTTGTTCTTCATGTCCGCCGTGATGAAGCACGAGGCCGTCATCTCGTCCGGCACACCGATGACCGGGCCAGTATCGACGCCGATCCCCTCAAGGTAGGCGCGGTAGGCGTCGAAGTCATCCGCGCCCGCCGTCGCGAGGAGCGAGCAAGGCTGGCGGAGGAGCGCGAGCGAATACGCGATGTTCCCCGCGACGCCGCCGCGTTGCTTCTTCATTTTCTCCACAAGGAAGGAGATACTGAGCACATGGACCTTGTCCGGCATGATATGGTCGCGAAAGTCGCCGGGGAAATCCATGATGAAATCGTACGCGAGCGACCCGGTCACGACAACCTCCTGCGGTCGCCGCGTCCCGTTGCTCCCTATCACACCATCGTCCGTCATGCGCCCTTCTTCCTTGAAGTAGTCAGTAGCCGGTAGCCAGTAGTCGGTAGTCAGTTAGTCAGTAGTCAGGAGACCGCGTGCATCATCGCGGCTTCGCGATCTGCCACCGCTTGAATCGCCTCGCTATACGGTGGGCGCAGAATGCCCGTATCCGTGATGATCGCCGTGATGCACGCCGCCGGGGTAATGTCGAAGGCGGGGTTCGCGACGGTGACCCCCTCCGGCGCGATGCGGACGCCGCCGATCTCCGTCACTTCCGCCGCCGCGCGCTCCTCGATTGGGATCGCGTCGCCGTCGGGCACGGAGCGGTCAATCGTCGAGCACGGGGCCGCAACATAGAACGGGATGCCGTGCGCGCGGGCGGCAAGGGCGGCGCTGTACGTACCGATCTTGTTCGCCGTGTCGCCATTCGCGGCGATGCGGTCCGCCCCGACGATCACCGCCTGAATGAGGCCGCGCCGCTTCAGGGAGGCTGCCGCGCCGTCCACAATGAGGGTCGCGGGGACGCCCCACCGCGCGAGGTCCCACATCGTCAGCCGCGCGCCCTGCAACCGGGGTCGCGTCTCATCCGCATAGACATGGAGGGCAGTTCCCTGCTGCCACGCCGCATGGATGACCGCGAGCGCCGTGCCGTCGCCGCCCGCCGTGACGAGCGCCCCGGTGTTGCAATGCGTGAGGACGCCACCCGCAGGCAGCAGCGGCGCGCCATGGGCGGCGATCCGCTCGCTCTGCGCCCGATCCTC
>JBBSII010000136.1:0-8812 GCA_038232175.1 Thermomicrobiales bacterium | reverse complement strand
TTCGCAAGATTCAGGTGGTGAAGAGCCGGGGCCAGGCGCCGATGCCGGGGCTGCATACCTTCCGCATCACCGAGAACGGACTCGAACTCTTCCCGCGCCTCCAGATGCCGACCGGAGCGACGAGCCGGTCGCTGCCGCGCATGCGGATCTCCAGTGGCGTGGAGAGTCTGGATGAACTGATGGGCGGGGGCATCCTCGCGGGCGACTCGGTGCTCGTGAGCGGCCCGTCAGGCACGGGCAAATCGGTGCTCGCCGCGCAGTTCATCGCCACGGGGGTGCGCGCCGGCGAGCCGGGGGTGATCGCCGTCTTCGAGGAGCATCCGACGGAGTACGTCCTTCGCGCGAAGGGCCTCGGCTTCGACCTGGAGGAAATGATTGCGCGAGGTGATCTGCAGATCATCTACTTGCGCCCGCTCGATCTCTCCCCGGATGAAACCTTGCAGGCGATCCGGAGCGCGGTGCAGCAGATCGGCGCGAAACGGGTGGTGATTGATTCCCTTTCCGGCTTCGAGTTGGCGCTCGCCCCCACGTTCCGGGTGGATTTCCGCGAGTCGCTCTACCGGCTGGTAACGTCGCTCACCGATACGGGCGTCACCGTGCTGATGACGATGGAGATCGTGCAATCCTTCACCGATCTGCAATTCAGCCCGTATGTGATCTCCTTCCTGGCCGACGACATCATCCTGCTGCGCTATGTGGAGATCGAGGGGCTGCTCAGGAAAAGCCTCGTGGTGGTCAAGATGCGCCAGAGCGATCACAGCAAGGAAATGCGGGCCTACGAGATTACCGGGCGCGGGCTTGTGGTCCGCGAGTCGTTACGGGAGTATCGCGGCATCAACACCGGCATGGCCGAACTGCGCGCGGGTGCCGCGATACCCGTCTATCCGGGCCTCATCACGCAGGAAGAGGCCGTGTTGCACGCGCTCTTCGCACTCGGAGAGGCCACGCCCGAGGCGGTGGCACGGCGAACCGGGATAGACGAGAGCGCAGTAACACACGCCCTCGCGCGCCTTATCGCCCTCGGCTACGCGGTCGGGCGGGGTGAGCATGACCAGATCGTGTACCGGCCGATTGCACGGGCACAATAGGTCGTCGGTAGTTGGCAGCGGGGGAAGAGGCTGAGCAGTGGAGAGCGTCAACGACAATGAGCCGGTCGCGGTTGACCAGCGCGATGTCAATGCGCGACTCGTCCTCTCGGCGCTACGGGAGCAGGAACTGGCGACCCGGCTCAGTCAGCAACTCGCCTTCACTCGCGCGATCACCGACAGTCTCGGTGAGGGTGTCTATGCCCTCGACACCGAGGGGCGGATCACCTTCGTCAATCCAGCTGCCGAGCAGATGCTCGGTTGGACGCAGGCGGAACTGCTCAGCAAGAGCGAGCAAACAGTGATCGCCTTTCGGCGTGCCGATGATGCGGGCGCGGGCGCTCCCTCCGGCGATCATGACCTCGTCTGCATCCGCAAGGACGGGACGGCCTTTCCGGTGGCCCGCACCGCCGCGCCGATCGTGATTGACGGCGTACAGACGGGGACGGTGGTCGCCTTCCGGGACATGACGGAGGTGCGCGCGCTGGAGCGGGCACGGGAAGAATATGTCGCGCTCATCTCCCACGACCTGCGCAATCCGCTCACGGTGATTCAGGGGCGTGTCCAACTCCTGCTGCGCCATCTGCAACGCCAGGAACTGGGTCGCGCGTCGGACAGTGCCCAGACAATCCTGACCAGTAGCAAGCGGATGGATGGCATGCTCACCGATCTGCTCGAACAGATGCGTTTGGAATCAGGGCACATGGACCTGCATACCGAGCCGACAGACCTGATATGGCTGCTCGCGCGCATCGTCGCCCAGTTCGCTGCAGACGAGGAGAATGGGCGGATTCACCTCGATAACGCTCCCCCCTTGATGGCTCCGCTCGATCCACGCAGGATCGAGCGCGTGGTGCTCAACCTGCTCTCCAATGCGCGCAAATACTCTTCAGCAGGTAGCCCCATTGTGATCCACGTTGATCGTGATGGCAACGAGGCGGTGGTCTCCGTCGCCGATCAAGGCATGGGCATCGCCGAGGCGGATCTGCCACACCTGTTCGAAAAATACTATCGTACCGAACAGGTCACCGTCATTAAAGGTACGGGCCTGGGGCTGTACAGCAGTCGTCTGATCGTCGCGGCGCACGGCGGCCGCATCTGGGCCGAAAGCGTGGTCGGCAAGGGCAGCATATTCCGCTTCTCACTCCCGCTGAATGGATAGGCGCATCAAGCCTGTGCGGCTACCCTCAGCCCTCAATCCTCCCTCGGAGGGCGGCTTCAAGGCGCATCTGCTGCGCGGTGAGGGTGAGATCGCCCCGCGAGCGTTCGAGCACGCCGCGCACGAGGTCGACGGAGTACTGAGTACTGATTCTCTTTCGCGATAGCAGTGGCGTGATGCCCTGCGTAGGGGCGATGCTCGAATCGCCCTCCCCGACCGGTCTGCGCCTCTGCCGGAGCATCCTGCTATCGCAAGGGGGCGATTCAAGCATCGCCCCTACGCAGCGAAACCAATCCAGACATCACGACATCTCTCTCACGAAAGAGTATGAGTGATGCCGAGAGTCATGGCAGGATGGTAGCCGCTCGCTTTGAGTGCAAAGGAGGCAATATGAGCGAAGACCAAGCCCACTCAGTACTCAGTACTCGATACTGCGTCGTACTATCCACGGACGCCCCACGTGTACGCGAGGGCGCGGTAGCGGAGGCCGAGGTCGTTCGCGGAGGGCGCGAAGTCCGTCACACGGTCGCGTACGGCGACGGCATTCTTCGAGAAGTCGATGGGCAGGATCGGCAGATCGGTCATGACGCGCTGCTGAATCTTCGTGTAGAGGTCCTTGCGCTCCGGTTGTTGCTCCGGCCTGGAGATCGCGCGCGCCTTACTCAGCATACCGTCCACGTCAGTATTCAGATACCGACCCGCATTCAGGCCGGTCTTGGCGGCGTCGATGGAGAAGAGGGGCGACAAGTCCGGGTCCACCTCACCGGCGAAACTGCCGAGGAAGGCGTCGAAGTCGTGCGTGCGGGTGACGCGCTCGACGAACGTGGACCACTTCTCAGCGACGACGGTCACATTGATGCCGACCTTCGCCCAGGCATCGCGCATCAGCCCCGCGTACGCCTCGCGCACGGGGTCGCTGGAGTTGGTGGAGAGCGTGAAGGAGAAGGTTCGCCGATCCTTGACGCGCACGCCGTCTGTCGAGAGTTTCCAGCCCGCCGCGTCGAGCAGCCGCTTCGCTTCCTCAATATCCTGCCGGTACTTCGGCTCCACCGCCGCCGAGGCCCACGAGAGGAGCGGCTCCACGCCATCCGCGACGGTGCCGACGCCGCCCCGCGCGCTCTTCAGCATCGCATCCCGGTCGAGGGCGAGCATGAGCGCCTTGCGGACGTTCGGGTCGCTGAAGAACGTACTGCCGGGCTTCGCGGCGTCGAGTTGCAGTCCGACGTAGGTCATGTCGTACGTGTCGTACGTCTGCACCTTGACGCCGGGGGTGTCGGTCAGCCCCCGCTGCACGGTCGGTGAGACGAGGCCGAAGTCCGCTTTGCCCGTCGCGAGAGCGTCGCGCACGGCATCATCGGTGGGGAGCACGATGTACGTGTAGCGGTTGGCGGCGACCTTCCCAAGATGGTACGTCGGGTTCGCCTCCGCCTCCATGCGCTCGGAGCGCAGCCAGCGCGTCATGCGAAACGACCCGGTGCCGACGATATTGCTCGTCGTGCCAAAATCGCTCGTGGCGAGGTCGGCGGGCTGCGTATTCACGAGGCTGTGCTGCGGCACGATGCCGAAGGTGGCGACATCCGTGAGAAAACTCGCGGTCGGCAGGCGCAACTTGAACTGCACGGTGCGGTCATTGACCGTCCGCACGCTCTCGATCACCGAGTAGGCGGTGTTGTATCGGGGCGAGTTCACGTCGCGGTTCAGATAGAGACCGTACGAGTAGGCGACATCGTCCGCGAGGAAGTCCTGACTGTCGCTCCACTTGACGCCCTTGCGGAGAGTGAAGGTGTAGGTCAGGCCATCGTCGGCGCGCGTCCATGCCTCCGCGAGGTCGGGCGTCGGCGCGCCATCCTTCGGACTGATCGTGACGAGGCTGCTGAAGAAGAGTCGCGACAGCGCGAGCGAGGTCGGATCCGCGATGAGGATCGGGTTGAGCGTACGCGCATCGACGCTCCCCACCTCCGTCAGCCCCACCGTCGGCTCATTCGGGTTGTTCGGTGCGGTCGATGGGCCGGGCGCGCTGTTCGCGGGCGGTTTCGCGCCCGGTGTCTGCGTCACCGCGACCGCACCCGGCGCAACCCGCGCAGCCCCCGTCGGCGCAATCGCGTTGGGTGCGACCGTCCCGCCCCCGCATGCCGCGAGCATCACGACGCCGAGAAGAACGGCAACCAGACAACCAAAGATACAGGAGAAACGCTTAGAAGCAGTCACCACACTCAGTCCTCAATCCTCAGTCCTCAGTCCTTCGTCCCCAGTCCTACGTTTTGATTCGCTCGACGAACTCCGCCGCGACGAATCCCTGATTGTTCCCGTGGGAAACCTTCACCCAGGTTCGCCCTTCGGCCTCCTGCGGATCGACAAGGACATTCAACTGCGCGCCCGCCGCGAGCGATTCAACCGGTTTGCCTTTGGTGGAAGGGGCGTCGCGCAGCACGAGACCGTCCGCGCTGTCCTTCACTTTCGCCTTCACGCCCGCCATCAACTGGCTGCTCGTGGCATTCGTGATTGTCGGCGCGTTCGTCGGGAACGCCACGGCGGTGGAAGGCCCCAGCGTCGGGGGCGGCGTGAGGCTCCGGGTGACGCTCGTTGGCGTTGGCGCGGCGGCCGTGATGATGACCCTCACCCCACCCTCGCCGGAGTCCTTGCCGCAGCCCGAGAGCGCAAGGGGCAAGGCCACCAGTGGGACAATGCCCCACCGCGCCCACTGTGCCACCGTGTGCCGCAGACGTGCTGATCCTCCCACGCATTCCCCTCTCTTGCCCATTCAACCAATCAGTGCACGAACAGCCACGCGGTTCGCGGAGCAAAAGTCCGCGCCCTATGTGTACGGACATACGAGCGACGCCACCTATCAGGGCGGAGTATCGCAGAAATCGCACATTATGTCTATTTGCGCGTCTCCGCGAGGAACCGCTTCATGCCATCGGCGAGGAACCCGGCGAACCCGCACGCGATGTACTGGAAGCCCATCTCAATCGCCTCGCGGGCCTGCGCGACATCGCGGACGACGGTACCGAGCACCTTGTCGCTCTCCTTGCTCTTCTCGACGACGCGCTGCATCTGCTCCTGCACGGAGGGGTGCGCGAAGTTGCCCGGCACGCCGAGCGCGTGGCTCATGTCGCCGCGCCCGACAAAGAGGATGTCGAGGCCCTCGACCGTGCAGATCGCTTCGAGGTTGTCCACAGCGCGCGGGTTCTCGATGTGCGCGATGGTGAGCACGTCGTTGTTGAGGCGCTGCATCACGTCGTACTGCCCCATGCCGCTCAGGCCGTAATCCGCCGCGCGCGGCGACGCGCTCCCGCGCCAGCCGCGCGGCTGGTACCGGCATGCCTGCACGAAATCCTCCGCCTCCTCCTTCGTGTTGATCTGCGGCACGTGGATGCCTTGCACGCCGAGATCGAGATAGCGGAGGATCAACTGCGGGTCACGCACGGGGGAGCGGGCGATGGCGGTCATGCCGCGTGCCTCGGCGGCGAGCACCATTGGGTAGACGCCCTCGTAGTCGATGTAGCCATGCTCACAGTCGATGATGCCGAAATCCATGCCGCTCAGTGCGGTCACTTCCATCATCATCGGCGCTGGGAGCGGGATGAACGGCCCGATCACCGCTTCACCCCGGCGCAGCTTTGCCTTTACCGCGTTCTCGCGCATCTGCTTTCCCCTTCCTACCTTCGGCGTCGTGGTGCAACCCGCAGCAATCATACTTGCAGCGATGAGCAATGAGCAATGAGCAATGAGTGGCGGTCAGTCGGCGGTCGGCAGTGGACAGGGTGAGGATACGCGATATGGCCCGCGAACTCCGAACCGCGAACTGCGAACCTCAAGCCGACACCAACAGAATATCCGCAGTGTATGTGTATTGACACGGTGAACGTTCCGTGTTATACAGAGTATGCAAGGCCCCGATGGCTAAAGCGGCACACCGATTTGAAGAAGCAGCAATGCGGAAGCAAAATGGTGAACGTGGAAGTTGTCGGGGCTTTGTACATCCGGCGCATACTCCCCGACAGCGTCACTTTCCGAGATGCAACGGAAAATTCTCGCTCGCAGTGCCGTCCTCTGCATTGTGTGCCCGTGTCGATCGCCGACCATCGAAAGGGAAAAAGATCATGGATTCGACGCGCGCAGCCGCCCCCCTCGCCCGTCCCATGTCCGTCACGGTGGCCGTCGTCCTCAGTGTGGTCAACGTCATTGGGAACCTCGTCGGCTTCGCTTTGCCCACGGGTGGGGAGGCAGTGCCAACGTTTGTCATCGTCAGTAGCATCGTCCTGGGGGTGGCGGGGATCCCTGTGGTGGTCGGCCTCTGGCTGCTGCGCCGGTGGGGGTTCATCCTCACCCTCGTCGTGACGGCGCTGAATCTGCTCTCCGCACTACCCGGGATACCTGCCGGGCCGACTACGGCGATCAAGGTCTTCTCGGTGGTGGCCACGCTGATCAGCGTCGACATCATCGTGCTGGTGACGCGGCCGGAAGCTCGTCGCGCCTACCGCTGAACGTGTCGCTGTAGGCTCTGCGATATTATCCTCGCGCCTCGACGCGCGTCAGGAAATCATCGACGGTGCGGAGGAACGCCTCGGGTTCTTCGAGGTGGCACATGTGCGCGCTCCGCTCGAAGATGACCGATTCCGAGCCGGGGATACCGTGATGCACGGTGGCGTTGATCGCCGGGGTCGCTTCGTCGTACCGGCCGGAGAGGACGAGCGTCGGCACGCGGATCTCGCCGAGTCGGGCGGTGATGTCCCACGTCTTGAGCGTGCCCGTGACGTGGAACTCGCTCGGCCCGTTCATCGTGTGGTAGACCTCCGGGTTCTCGCTCAACCGGTCGAACGACCGCATGACGCACTCCGGCCATTCGTCCAACCGGCAGACGTGCCGCCGGTAGAAGACCATCATCGCGTCCTCGTACGCGGGGTCGTCCGTCGTGCCGTCTGCCTCGTGCTTCACGAGTGTCCGCTCGATGTCGGGCGGTAGTTCGGCGCGCAGCCGGTTCGCCTCCGCCACCCACTGGATCATGCTCGCGGGGGAACTCTCGATGGTCAGGCTCGCCAGCCCGGCGGGCTGCGTCAGCGCGTACTCCATGCTGAGCATCCCACCCCACGACTGCCCGATGACATGGACACGATCCAGCCCGAGGGCGCGGCGGATCGCGCCGACCTCCTCCACGTACAAGTCAACCGTCCAGAGCGACGGGTCGTGCGGCTGATCGGACTTGCCGCAGCCGAGTTGGTCGTAGAAGATGACGCGCCGCCCCGTCGCCGCGAGCGCCTCCATCGGCTCCAGGTAGTCATGCGGCACGCCCGGCCCACCGTGCAGCGTCAGCACCGGCAATTTCCCCGGCTCCTCACGATCACCCACGACGCGGTACCACGTCTCGTGGCCGTGAAACGGGATGCGTCCCTCAGTGACCGGGAATGGTGCGTGCATGTAAAAACCCCTCTCCTTCACGCGGTGCGGATACTGGCGCCCATCGTATCATGCCCGATTGCCGGAGACGCAACGAGGGAGCGGCCGTTGGGCCGCTCCCTCGTGTGTTGCTCAGAAATCGGCGTTACAACGATCAGTGCGCCATGCTGACGTGGCAACTCGCCATGCCACGCTTCTCCAGGTACTGCTGGTGGTAATCCTCCGCCATGTAGAAGGTCTCGGCGGGCGTGACCTGGGTGACGATCGGGCGGCGGAAGCGGCGCGACGCCTGCAATCGCTCCAGCGATGCCCGCGCCGCCGCTTCCTGCTCCGCATTGTGGTAGAAGATTTCGGAGCGGTACTGATCGCCGACGTCCGGCCCCTGCCGGTTGAGTTGCGTCGGGTCGTGGTTCTCCCAGAAGACGTTCAGCAGGTCGTCGTAGGAGACCTTCGTCGGGTCGTACGTCACCTCGACGGCCTCGGCGTGCCCGGTCGTGTGGGAGCAGACCTGCCGGTACGTCGGGTTCTCCATCTTGCCGCCGATGTAGCCAACGGCGGTCGCCGTCACGCCCGGCAGCTCGCGGTACAGCGCCTCAACACCCCAGAAGCAGCCCGCCGCGAATGTCGCCTTTTCCATGAAACATCACTCCTTGATATGAGACCGGAACTTTGCCTGATGCGCGCGATGCGCCTGCACCTATCATCGCGGTACGAGATTGCATTTCTCTTACCATCACGTATCGCGCCCCTTAAGTATACCCCCGAAGCGACGAACCGGGCTGCTCCATCACGACGGAAGAACCGCATCGTCTTCGACCGCGAATGCTTCCGGCAGCGGATATCCCATCCGCTCAAGGTAGTACGTGACGGTGAGAGAGCCGGTGCGCTTGTTCCCGTCATTGGTAACTGTTCAGGGTTGAGGGGAAACGAGGAGGGCGCGGCAGGCGGTCAGCGGGTTGATCCCCCGCAGTCGCCACGTTCCGAAGAGCGTGGCGAGCGTCATCTTGGTCTCGCTCCCCGCCGCCGAGCGCGTGCCGCCGCTGATCTTCCGGCTCGTCACCAAGTGCCGCAACGCCCGCTCCGCTGCATTGTTGTCCGGCGGCACCAGCGGTTCGCACACGAAAACGAACAACTCGTGGCAGTGCTTCGCCATCCGCAGGCTGAGCGT
>JBBSII010000135.1:0-8845 GCA_038232175.1 Thermomicrobiales bacterium | reverse complement strand
GAAAATACGCATCATGTCGGCGCCTCATCGCGCAGCCCGAGCGCTTCGAGCATCGCGACATATGCGCGCGATGTTGGCTCGAAGACGTACTCCGGTTTCCCAACCGTGATGCCGCCGCTCCCCGCGCGCCGCAAGTGGTCAATCGCGGAGAGCAACAAGTGCTCCTCCACGACGATGCTCACCGCGTACCAGCCGGTGTCGAGCGCGGTGATCACCGGGCCACCGGTGAGGGCCTGCCCCTTCGGGAAGACGGGCGCGATCGTCGGGCCGAGCGTGCCCGCCGTATCGATCTGCTGGATGACGTGCTCGGCCACATCGGCGGCGCTCTCCCCGCAGACATTCGCCGTCAGCGTGCGGAATCGGCGGCTGCGCAGGTGCGCCTCGATGAACTCCATCAAATGTCGCAACGTCTCGCGCTTCTCGCGCGAGGCGAGCAACTCGCGCCGGTTGCCGATCAGGCACGCCTGCGTCTCCATGATCGTGCCGCCATCGAGTTCCTTCAGGCGGTTGTCGCGCAGCGTCGTCCCCGTCTCGGTGCGGTCGGCGACGATGTCCGCAGTGTCAATCGCCGGCGCGGCCTCAAGCCCGCCCTCGCCCTCGATCACCACGAAATAGATGATGCCGCGCGCGTAGAGGAAATCCTTGACAAGGTTCGGCGAATCGGTGATCACGCGGAGTGTGCGCCCGCGCGCGCGGAAATCGGCGGCGAGATCAGCGAGGTCGGCGACGGTCGTGACATCCACCCACGCCTCCGGCACCTCGATCACGAAGCGGCACCGACTGAAGCCCAAGTCCGGCATCAGGACGATCACGGAGTCATTATCCGCCTGGTACTCCGCGACGAAATCCAGTCCGGTCACGCCGATGTCCGCGAGGCCCGATTCCACCTTCGTGACGATGTCGGCGGCGCGCTGGAAGAGGACGGAGGCATTCGGCAAACCGCGCAATGAGCCGACGTACTGGCGCACGTTCGGTCGCCGCACCGGGAAGCCGACGCGATCGAAAAAGAGCCGCGCCCCTTCCTCGATCCGGCCCTTGCTTGGCAGCGCGATGCGTAACGTGTCAGTCACGATCCCCGCTCCTTCACACCGTTCTGCCCACCGGCCCGCAGGTCGCGGATCGTTGACTGCCCGCTCTGTGGGAGTGCATCAACCGGGATCACGCGCCCTTCCTCGCCGTTGAGCGGCAGCCAGCGGAGCGTTTCGCCGCCTGCCTGCACTTCCGCGAACACATCCGCGCGAATCGACCGCGCGTGCTTGAGCGCGGCGTTCGCCGTGCGGTCGCGCACATCGATAAGCACCCGCCAACCCGACGCACGCAACGTCTGCGCGATGGCGGCGGCGGCAAAATCATTCGCATTGCCACCACCCGCGAGCGCGACGGTCGGCGCGTCCGGGCGTTGCAGGTTGCCGCGCACACCGAGCGCATCCGCGATCCGCTCGACACCGAGCGAGAATCCGACGGCGGGCAAGGGTTGGCGCGCGCCGAGGATCGACGCGAGATCATCGTAGCGGCCACCGCCGCCGAGTTGATCCGGCCCGTCGCCGTATACCTCGAACAAGATTCCCGTGTAGTAGTGCAACCCACGGCCCAGCCCGAGATCGAGCACGATGTCCTCCGGCGCGACCCCGTACGCGGCCATCAACGCGATGACCGCGTGCAGGCGCTCGACCGCAGAGGTGGCGAGGCCATTCTCCGTCAGCAGTTTCGCCAACGCGGGCAGCACCTCAGCCGGTGCGCCACGGAGCGTCACGAGACGGCGCAGGAAATCGAGCGCGCGCCGGACGTCGTTGCCCTCGGCGCGGCGTGCGATCTTCCGAATCAACCCCTCGGCGATCTCTTCCGGGGAGCGGCGGTTCCCTTCCAAAGAAATGCCCGCCTCGCGGAGCAGCGAAAGGAAGACGTCCCGATCCGGGGGTGTCGGCGCGACGGTCGGCGCCTGACTTCGCTCGTCCGCCAGCATCGACGCCAGCGCGGGGTGGATGCGCTCGCCGCGCGGGTCGTCCGGGCGCAGCCGCTCCATGCTCCAGACGAGCCAGTCGCGGACACGCTCATCGAGCGACAGCCCCGCGAGGAAACTCCGCACCACGCCGACATGCCCGACGACCAGCCGCACCGTCGGGATGCCCGCCGCCCGCAGTGCCCCAACCGCCGTGCCGATCACCTCCGCGTCCGCTGCGGCGGTAGCAGCGCCCAATAGCTCGACACCGACCTCCGTGAACTGCCGGTACCGGGCCTGACCGGGCCGCTCGTAGCGAAAGACCGGGCCGTGGTAGGCAATGCGCACCGGGAGCGGCGCGCTCTGCATCGTCGCCGTGACGCTGCGGACGACGGAGGCCGTGAATTCAGGGCGCAAGCAGAGATCACGATTGCGGTAGCGAAAGGCGTACATCTGCTGCACGCGCTCCTCGCCCGCCTTCCGCAGGAATAACTCGGTCGCCTCCACGACGGGAAAATCCATCAGCGCGTAGCCCGCCGCGTTGCACACGGCGAGAATCCTGTCCGCGACCACCTGCCGCAGCGCGTGCGTCTCCGGCGGGATGTCGGCCATCCCCCGCACCCGCTCGACCGCCATGTTCGTTGACTGACGCATTGACACCGGTTGCCCCCATCGACGGGCCATCACGGCCCGGCTGGTATCTTATCACGGCCTTGCCCACCTACGAGCGGAGCACCGCCTTCAGACGCTTTGCCAGCGCCTGCGCGACGCGGTCACGCACCTTCTGCACCTCAGGCTCCGTGAGCGCGCGATCCGGCGCTTGCAGCGTCACGGAGAAGGTCAGGCTCTTCTTCCCGCTCCCAACCTGCTCGCCACGGTAGAGATCGAACAAATGGACAGCGTGGCCGAGGCTGCCGACCGCCTGCCGGAGCACCACGCCGACATCGGCAGCGGGGACGGACTCGTCGACGACCACCGCGAAGTCATTCTCCACGGCGGGATAGCGTGATACGACGGGAATCTTTCGCAACATGCCCCGATGCGCCGCCACCGTGGCGATCACCGGCGCGAGATCGAGTTCCGCGAGCATCACCCGTCCGCGCAGATCGAACGCGGAGACGACGAGCGGATGCACCTCGCCGATAACGCCGATGCGCGTCTCCCCAACGCGCACCTCCGCCGCCCTGCCGGGCTGGAACACCGAGTCGTACGACGGCACGAAGGAGATATCCGCCAGTCCCAACGTTGGCAGAATCGCTTCCACCATCCCTTTCAGGTCGAAGAAGTCGTAGACGCGCGGCTCGACGCCGAGCGACCGGACACGATCCGTCCCCGCGAGTGCCATGCCCATCGTCAGCCGTTCGTCCGGCAGTTCATTCCCGCCACGCGGCAGGTAAACGTTGGCGACTTCGCCGATCGCGACGCCGGGATTGAACTTGAGGTTGTCCGCTGCGATCGTCAGGAGGCTGGCGCGCAAGGTCGGGCGCATCCCCTCCCAATCGCCCATCGGGTTGACCAGTTGCACAATGGGCACGTCGCCGCCCGCCGTGCCGCCCGCGGCAGCGAGCCGGTCGAGCGCGGCGCGGCTGGTGAACGAATAGGTCACGACCTCGATCAGCCCCGCGCTCGCCAGCGCATCCCGCGCCGCCTCGCGCGCGATCCACTCGTCGGTGCGCACGACGTGCGGCACCATCCCGGAGAGCATCGTCGCGGGGATCGTCTCGTAGCCGATGATGCGCGCCACTTCCTCGATGATGTCCTCCGGCAACGAGACATCCGCGCGATGCGGCGGTATGTCGATCGTCAGGAGCGGGTCGGCATCAGCGGCGATCGTCACGCCGAACTGCAACCGCGTCAGCACGTCGTCAATAGTGCTCAAGGGATATGTGGCACCGAGCACGCGCTGAAATGCGCCATACCGGAGCGCGACCTGACGCGGCGGGCGCGGCGACGGGTAAAGATCCGCCCAGCCCATCACGCGCGCCTCCGGGCAGAGCATCCGAATCAATTCCGCGACCCGCCGCGCCGCAGGCATCGTCAACTCCGGCTCCAGGCCACGCTCGTACCGCGCGGAGGCGTCGGTCTGGATTTTGAGCGCCTGTCGCGTGTGGCGGATGCTGCGCATCTCCCAATTCGCCGCCTCGATCAAGATGTTTGTCGTCGTATCGACGATCTCCGAGCGCGTGCCACCGATGATGCCCCCAAGATCCGTCACGCCCGCCTCATCGCAGACGGCGGCCATCTCCGGCGTCAGTGCGCGCGTCTCGTGGTTAATCAGTTCGAGCGTCTCGCCCGGATGCGCGCGCCGGACGATCAGCCGCCCCCCGATCAGCCGGTCGCGATCGAAGATGTGGTTCGGCTGGCCGTACTCGATCATGACGTAGTTGGAGACGTCGACGATGTTGTTGACCGGCCGCAGCCCGACCGCGTGCAGCCGCCGCTGCATCCACTCCGGCGACGGCCTGACGGTGACATGCTCCATCACCAGCGCTGTGTAGCGCGGGCAGAGTTCCGGGTTCTCCACCGTCACGATAGCCGGCAACTCCGGCGCGTCGAGCGGTTCCCGTTCCCACCGGGGGAACGGGTCGCGGAACTTCGTCGCAATGAGCGCCGCCGCCTCGCGCGCGACGCCGATGATCGAGAAATCGTGCACCAGATTGGGCGTGATCTCAAACTCGATCACCGTGTCTCCGAGGTACTCGACGAGCGGCATCCCGATCGGCGCGTCGTCCGGCAGGACGATGATCCCCTCGTGCTCGTCGGAGATGCCGAGTTCCTTCTGGGAGCAGACCATCCCCTCGCCCGTAATCCCCATGATCGGGCGTGATTTCAGCGTCCGCAGCACATCATCATCGCGATGCCCGTCGTAGAGCCGCGCCCCGATCAGCGCGAGGGCGATCTTCTGCCCCTGCGCGATGTTCGGCGCGCCGGTGACGACCATCACCTCCCGCTCGGGCAGTTCGAGGATGACCTGCACGACGCGCTCCGCGCCCGCGATCCGCCGCACCTCCTTCACCCGCGCGACGCGGACAAGATTCGGGTCCCATTCCGCGCCAATCTCCTCGATCTTCTCCGCCTCCAGCCCCGCCATCGTCAGCCGACGCGCGAGTTCACGCGGCGTGATGTCGCCCAGATCGACGTACTCACGCAGCCACCGCCAGGAAACTTTCATCGCGTTCACCTCCCACGATAGTGACGAGTACTGAGTACTGAGTGGGATTTCGTATCACTCAGTACTCGTCTCGTCACTCATTACAGCCAGGCTCGATCCATCTGGCGGAGCCAGCGCGTGTCGTTCTTGTAGAAGTCCCGGATGTCGTCCAAGCCGTACTTGAGCAGCATCAGCCGCTCCGGGCCCATGCCGAAGGCGAACCCGGTGTACTTCGTCGTGTCATACCCGACCATTTCGAGGACGTGCGGATGCACCATCCCCGCGCCCAAGAGTTCGATCCACCCAGTCTGCTTGCAGAGTCGACACCCCTTGCCGCCGCACTGCGGGCAGTCGATCGCGAAATCCACCCCCGGCTCGACGAACGGGAAGAAGTCACAGCGGAACCGCGTCTTCCGCTCCGCGCCGAACATCTGCCGCGCGAACTCCGTCAGCGTCCCCTTCAGATCCGCGAGCGTGATCCCCTCGCCGACCGCCAGCCCCTCCACCTGATAGAACATCGCGAGATGCGTCGCGTCCGTCGCCTCGAAGCGGTAGCAGCGACCGGGCACGACGACGCGCACCGGCGGCTCCTGCTGGAGCATCGTCCGCACCTGCATCGGCGAGGTGTGCGTGCGGAGCACGATGTTGTCCTCCTCGGAGACGACGTGGAAGGTGTCCCACACATCACGCGCGGGGTGATCCGCCGGGATGTTGAGCATGTCGAAGTTGTACTTCGCGTACTCGACCTCCGGGCCTTCAACCGTCTGGAAGCCCATCTTGCCGAAGATTTCGCAGATTTCGCGGATGATGCGCGTCGTCGGGTGCAGGAAGCCCCGGTTGACGGGCCTGCCCGGCAGCGTCACGTCGATCTGCTCCGCGTGGATGCGCGCGTCCAGTGCGCTCGCTTCGAGGTGCGCCTGACGCTCCGCGAGCGCCGCCGCGAGTTCCGCTTTCAGCGCGTTCACCGCGATGCCGAACGCGCGTCGCTGGTCCCCGGGCAGTGCGCCAATCTGCTTGAACAGCGCCGAGACGCTGCCCTGATCGCCCAGGAATTCGCGGTACCATTCTCGCGTTGATGGCAGATCGTGCGCCGCCTGCAACCGCGTGATCGCCGTCTCCCGCAGTTCCGCGATCGTTGGGGGAGTTTCCGCCATCGCTTTTCTCCTTGTCTCTCCTCATGCACACAAAAAGCCACGCCTGCCCCACTCAGGGGCGAAGACATGGCCACGCGGTACCACCCTGTTTGCGATCGTCACGCAGTGGCGACCGCATCTCATGCCAGCCACGGGCCAGTCACTGACCGATGGCGGCGTTCCGGTAACGGGGAACATCCGTGAGCGGCTACTGGCATTCACCGTCATGCTCGGGAGGGAATGTCTCAGCGGCGTTCCGGCAGAGAACGAGTCGCAGTCCCGCTCGTTCTTCCCTGCTGCGTGCCGGTTGCGTCAGACGCGGGGCCGCTGCGACGCGCTCCGTCGTCGCGTTATTAAGAGAAAGTCATACCCGCAATTTGCTATCATGTCAAGCCGTCGCGGGCCGCGCGACGCTGACGTCGCGCCTCGAAGAGCACCACCGCGCCGCTCACCGCCGCGTTGAGCGACTCCACTCCGTTCGCCATCGGAATCGCCGTCAGGTCACGGCACACCGCGCGTGCGGACGCGGACAATCCGTGATCCTCGTGCCCAATAATGAGCGCAGCGCCCACCTTCCAGTCGATGGCGTCGTATGCCGTTTCCGCCGTGGCGTCCGCCCCAACAATGACGGGCAGAGGCGCGATCGCGTTGCAGATTGCGTCCCACGGCTGATCCGCGAAAACGGACACGCGAAAGTGCGCACCCATAGCTGCCCGCACGACCTTCGGCGCGTACGCATCCGTGGCATCCTCCGCCAGGACGACGGCATCGGCGCCCGCCGCCGCCGCCGTGCGGATCAGCGTCCCCACATTCCCCGGATCGCGCAGACCGTCCAGGACGAGGACGAGACCGTGTTCCGCGTCGAATCGCGGCAACGCATGCACCTCGGTTTGCATGACTGCGATCAGACCCTGCGGTGTCTCCGTGTCCGTGAGTGAATGCATCAGCGGCGCGGGCACAATCAGGATCGACACGTCAGGCTGTGCACCTTCGATCCGTTGCACGAGCGCATCGCCCTCTGCGGAAATAGCGTTTTCACTAACGATCAGGTGCGTGAACCGCGCGCGCGACGCGAAGGCGTCCGCGACGATGCGGACACCCTCAACAAGAAACGCCCCCTGCTCGCGGCGACCTTTGCGCCAGTGGAGGGAGCGAATCTGAACGATTGTCGGGTTGTGCGTGCTCGTGATCGAGAAGCGCGTCGCGGGCCTCCCGCTCGTTATGCGGCGACCGCGACCGCGTTCTTCGCAACGGCGACAAGATCGGCGAAGGCGCTGCTGTCGCGCACAGCGAGGTCCGCGAGCATCTTGCGGTCGATCGCGACGCCCGCCGCTTGCAGGCCGCTGATGAAGCGGTTGTACGGCATGTCGTGCACCCGTGCCGCCGCGTTGATGCGCGCGATCCAGAGGGCGCGGAACTCACGCTTGCGGTTCTTGCGGTCCCGCGTCGCGTACATCATCGCCTTCATGTTCGATTCGATGGCGACGCGCTTCCAGCGCGAGCGCGAGCCTTTGTGACCCTTCGTCGCGGCGAGCACCTTCTTCGTGCGTGCGTGTGCCGCGACGTTGTTTGTAGCGCGAGGCATTGCGGGATTCCTTCCTATTTCACGCCGTATGGCAGGCTGCGGCGCACGCCCTTCGCGTTCGCGCTACTCAGTGGGAACATCTTGTCAAGCGAGCGCTTCACACGGGACGACTTGCGCCGCCGGAAATGACTTTTCATCCCCTTGGTGCGCATGATCTTGCCCGTGCCCGTAATTTTGAAGCGCTTGGCCGCCTGCTTGTGCGTCTTCAGCTTCAGTTTCGACATGCCGCCGTTCTCTCCCCCTACGCGGATGGCTCCGGCTCCGCCGGTTCCTTCGTCGCTTTCGCAGCCGGCGCAACGCGCGGGCTTACCAACATACTCAAAATCCGGCCTTCTTGCCGCGCCGGCGATTCGATCACCGCGTCCGCCTCGAGCATCGCCACCAACTTCCGCATCAGTTCGTCGCCGATTTCCGGGTGCGACATCTGCCGCGCACCACGATAAATGACGGAGACACGGACCTTGTTGCCTTCTTTCAGCAGCCGCTTGACATCGCGCGCCTTCGTCTCCAGGTCGTGCTGGTCGATCAGAATACCGGTGACGCGCACTTCCTTGATGTCCTGCTGCTTCTGGTTCTTGCGCGCCTCGCGATCGCGGCGGCTCTGGTCATACTTGAACCGGCCAAAGTCCATCAGGCGGCACACCGGAGGGGTCGCATTCGGCGCGACCTCGACAAGGTCCAGCCCAAGTTCCCGCGCACGCTCCAATGCGTCCCGCGTGAGCATCACCCCAAGCTGCGTACCTTCCTCGTCGATGACGCGGACTTCACGAACCCGAATACGATCATTGGTGCGAAGTGGTCTGCTGATGCCTTTCCTCCCGGAGAACCCTGATCACGCGCTTCCGCCGCACATGACGCCTCGAACCGACCACGCCAGGTCGGCAGTGCATTCTAGCATCGGGCAGTATTTCCGTCAACGCCTGCAAAGGGCGTATTGCCTCACGGATAAATGGTTCTGGCACATTCTCGGTGATGACATTTCGTCGCTTTCGCCCGCTGCGCCTACCACGCCAACTGATCGAGCGGCGCGCCTCTAT
>JBBSII010000134.1:0-8850 GCA_038232175.1 Thermomicrobiales bacterium | reverse complement strand
GCCGCGCGTCGGCGCGCTCTCGACCACCGTGCTCTCGATCCCGTCGACACGCAGTTTCGCCGCGAGAAATTCGGCGGCGGGCGTCTCGTTGCCCGTCGGCATCACCCCGGTGCTCACCGTGTTGATCCGCACCAAGTCCCGCGCGAGTGCGATCACCTCGTCGCGCCCCGCCTCCACCATCGCCAGTACCTCATCGAGCGTCACCATCCTCAAACTCCTTTTTGAACCGCGAAGGCGCGAAGAACGCGAAGAAAAAAAGAGAATGAAGAAGAGAGACCAAAATTCTCGCCTTTTCTCTTCTCCCTCCTTCGCGTTCTTCGCGCCTTCGCGGTTCAATTACCGTCCCGGCGGCGGGTGGAAGTCGAGATTGATGAGTTCGAGGCGACCGCCGCGCAGGGCATCGAGGTGCTTGCGTTGCTGGCGCATGACGAACTCCAGGGGATGGCCCGTGCCGAAGGGGAAGAGCGCGAGCATCTGCTCGTAGGCGGCGATGGCCTGCTGCTGATTGCCGTCTTCCTCATGGAGTTTGGCGAGTTCGCTCCAATGCCACCACTCCGGCGCGCCGAGTGCGATTGCCCGCTCGACCCACGCGATCGCCTGCGCGCGCGACGCATTAATTTCCGGGTGCGCGCGCAGCAGCGTCATGCCGATCAGCACGCGCATGTTCGTCGGGTCGAGCGCGTACGCCTCCTTAAAGCGGCGGACGGACTCCTCCTCCTTCGCCTCGGTGAAGAAGACGCTGCCGGTGAGCATCGTCGCGAGATCGGCGAGGATCGCCGCGCGCGCCCGGTCGTCCGCCGGGAGGTCCGCCGCCGCGCGGAGGCTTTCCAGCCCCATCTCGTGCTCTTCCTCGTCGTAGGTGGCGGTGGAGCGTTCGTATTGCGCCCGGCCGAGCGCGCGGAGCGTCTCGGCAGTTCGCGCCTCGCGCACAAGGTCTTCGGCGGCATCGACCGCATCATCATACTCGCCTGCGGCAAGCAGCCGGTCGATTGCGATAATAGCGGGGGCATTGTCGGGCATGTCGGGCATTGGGGAACCGATCCTTTCCAGCTCCTGCCTATCGTACCGCGCCCCGGCACCACTGAACAGGGGAGGCAAACCGGGTATGAACCGCAAAGGCGCAGAGGACGCGAAGAGCGGGAAAGGAGTTCGTTTTCGTATTCTCCGCTTTCCTTCGCGCTCTTCGCGCCTTCGTGGTTCAATCCCCTTTCCTCTGCCGGACGCCCTTTGGGCAGATGCGGTTCAATCGGTTTCGCCCCCGTCGCTACCGGCTCGGCACCGCGACCTGCGGGCCTGCGGCGGCAACGTCGGGCGGTACGGACGCGGCGAACTGCGCGAAATTCGCGTGGAAACGATCCGCGAGATCGCGCGCCTTCGCGTCGTACGCCGCTGGGTCGTCCCAGGTGTTGCGCGGTTGGAGCACCTCGGGCGGGACGCCGGGGCAGGAGACCGGCACGCCGATGTGGAAGACCTGATCGGGCGCCGTCTCGACATTCGTCAGCGACCCGTCCAGCGCCGCCGCGACCATCGCCCGCGTGTACGCGATCGACATGCGGTGGCCGACACCCGCCGGGCCGCCCGTCCATCCGGTGTTCACGAGCCAGACGTCCGCGCCGTGCCGCGCGATCCGCTCCCCCAAAAGCCGCGCGTAGAGTGTCGGCGGGTGCACGATGAAGGGCGCGCCGAAGCAGGTGCTGAAGGTCGCCTGTGGCTCGGTCACGCCTCGCTCGGTACCTGCCACCTTCGCGGTGTAGCCGGAGAGGAAGTAGTACTGCGCCTGCGCCGCCGTCAGCCGCGCGATGGGCGGGAGCACGCCGAAGGCGTCCGCCGTGAGCATGATGATGTTCGTCGGGTGGCCGCCGACGCCGACATTGTCCGCGTTCGCGATGTGCGTGATCGGGTAGGCGGCACGGGTGTTCTCGGTCAGGGAGTCGTCGTCGAGGTCGAGGCGGCGCGTCCGGTTGTCGATGGTTACATTCTCCAGAATGGTCCCGAAGCGGCGCGTCGTCGCGTAGATCTCCGGCTCCGCCTCCTCGGAGAGCCGGATTACCTTCGCGTAGCACCCCCCCTCGAAGTTAAAGACACCATGGTCGCTCCAGCCGTGCTCGTCGTCGCCGATCAGCGTGCGCGCCGGATCGGAGGAGAGCGTCGTCTTGCCGGTGCCGGAGAGGCCGAAGAAGATCGCCACGTCCCCGGAGGGGCCATAATTGGCGGAGCAGTGCATCGAGAGGACATTCTGGAGCGGCAGGAGGTAGTTGAGGATCGTGAAGACGCTCTTCTTCATCTCACCCGCGTACTCGGTGCCGCCGATCAGCACTTCCTTGGTGGCGAAGTTGAGGCCGATGAAGGTCTCCGAGCGTGTGCCGTCGGTCTCCGGGTTCGAGTGGAAGTGTGGCGCGCAGATGATCGTGAAGTCGGGCGCGAAGCCAACCAATTCCTCCTCGGACGCCGCGCGGATCAGGAGGTTGCGCATGAAGAGGGCGTGCCACGCCTGCTCCGTGATGATGCGCACATTGAGGCGGTAGCGCGGGTCCGCGCCCGCGAAGCAGTCCTGCACGTAGAGGTCCTTGCCGCGCAGGTACGCGAGCATCCGGCCTTTCAGGGCGGCGAACTGCTCCTGCTCCAGCGGCTGGTTGACCGCGCCCCACCAGATGTTCGCCTCGCTGCCCGGCTCGCGGATGATGAATTTGTCCTTCGGGGAGCGCCCGGTGTACTTGCCAGTGCGGACGACCACGGGACCATCTTCCGCGATCACCCCCTCGCGCCGCCGCACGATCTCCTCGTACAGTGCGGGAGTGCTCAGGTTCCACCCGACGCTCATCGTGTTCGTGATCCCGTGACGTTCCAGCCCGTAGTGAGTACCGTCCCGACCCTGTCGCTGCATTCCCGACCCTTCCTTCCGTTACTGGACGATAGATGAACAGGGGAACGGGCGGCGATGGTCGCAGTGCCACCCCGTGACCCGGTGATGCGGCCATTGTGTGTTCATTTGTAGATGCTGTCTACAGTGGAGCAACCACCGGCCGTCAACAGACACCGCAGGATGATTGCCAGACCATATCAAGCCCATCATATCCTGACGAGTGGACATGGCGAACACACGAGGAAACCGCATTTCACACATGCGCATCTTGATCCGGCAGGGAATGAATGAGGTGAGACAGTACCAGGAGGGTTAAGGCGGAGTGGTAGTGGGAGAGGCGACCTTCGAAGGTCGCCTCTCCCCGTATCGGATGCTGGGTCGGCTACTTAATCATGGTGGAGAGCGCGTAGTACGCCGCGCGCGGCGACCAGTCGTTATTGACGACGCCCCAGCCGTACTTCTCGTCCGTTGGGCCGCTCGTCGTCACCTGGAAGTTGAGATTCCAGACGAACATCACGCCCATCCACGGGTACGACTTGCCGAGATCGAAGGCGCGAGAGAGATACTGCGCCTGCTGCTGATCGGAGACATAGCGCGCGTACTTGTAGGCGTCCGGCGGGTTCGCGCTGCTGTCCCAGCCCGTCTCGGTCAGCCACATCTTCTTGCCACCCTCGCCGTTCTGCTCCATCGCGGCGCGGACCTCGAGGACGCGCTTGAAGTAGAACGCGTTATTGGTCGTGTAGGAGCGCCCACCACCCGGGTCCGTGCCGCACGCATTCGTGGCCGGATTGTCGGGATACGAGTTGTCCGGCGGGTTGCAGTTGGAGCCGGGGTGCGCGCCCAGAACGTCGTAATAGTTCTTCACGTCCGGGTGCTGCTGATACATCTTCCGCAGGTACTGCACCTCGTCGATGGCGACGCCCGCGTCCACCGTGCTGGTTGGCGTCATGCCGCCGAAGACGACGGTGATCTTCGGATCGACCGCCTTGAGCGTCTGATAGCCCGCCTTGAGGATCGGAATGTAGGGGGCGGCGGGGTCGTTGAGGTTCACCGAGCCACCCGTCTCGACAGCGTAGTTCTGCTCGTTCCAGACCTCGTACGCGGCGATTTTTCCCTTGTAGTGATTCGCCATGAAGCCGATGAAGTCCGCGAAGTCCTGCGGGTTCGGCGGCAAACCGCCATTCGCGGCGCCGGTCCACCCCGGCGAACTCACGGGGCTGAGCATGATATTGACGCCCGCCGAGGTGGCGGCATTGACGAAGTCGTCCACGTTCTTGACGTAGTCATTGCCGAACTGCCCCTTCGACGGTTCGTAACTGCTCCAGCGGATCTGCTGGCGAATCCAGCCGAAGCCCGCGCCGTAGACCTTGCCGAACATGATGTCCTTGCCGCCCCCGTCCAGACCGGACCCGTCCACGTTGAAGCCGTAGCCCTGCCCGGCATCGCCCACATGGACATTCGCGTAACTGCGCACCAGCGGCTGCCCCGCGCAGGGGCCCTGACCGATGCAATCCGTTGGCTTTTGCCCGGCGGCTTCCTGCGCGCGCAACGCGGGATCGAGGTTCTCCTTGTCCGCCTGCGTCACACCGAGCAGGCCGAGTTGCACCTTGAAGGGATCGGCATTCTCCGGGTGGTATTCGAGGCGGTAGCGCTCGAAATACTGCACGCGGTGCGTCTGCCCGTCACCCGCCGGGGCCGGCGCGTTCTTCTCGTCGAACGGCTCGGAGATCGGATAGCCAAAGATGATGATGCTGCGCTGGATGTTCCCGCCACCGGCGGACTCCCAGAAGGAGCGGATCGCCTTGGTGGCGTCATCGCCGCCACCGATGGTGTGGTTGGTCTGGCCGAAGAACAACCGTCCGTCATTCGGGCCACCGACCGGCTGGAAGTTCGGGTCGGTCTTCGCTCGATCCGCCGTTTGCAGGGCGGCGAGGCGGCGACCGAGCACCTGGAACGACGTGCCACGATTCTCGTCGTGCTGCTCGAAGACGGCGCGCTGCAAGTACTGCGTCGGATGGCTCTTGCCGTCCTCCGATTGCTGGTCGAAGACCTTCGTGATCGGGAAGCCGAACTGCGCCACTCCCCCGTTGCCGTACCAATAGTACCGGAACTGGGCATAGAGAGAGTGGCCGGTGTCCGGGTAGTAATCCACTGCCGCACCGACCGACGCCGCAGGCTGCACGAGCATCCCGAGAAGCATCATCACCGTCAGTACTCCACCGGACCAACGCCATACTGTACGCAAGACCATAAACCCTCCTTGATGACCGGAAACCCGGATATCGCGGTGTGCCCCGTGACCGGGACATTCCTCTGACATAATACTCCCCCGCTTCCGTCTCTTTGGTTCCCTCCGTGGTGTTCGCGGGGGCGGCCTGCTGGACAACACCGGAAAAAGCCGGATACTTCCTTTGGCGGTGTCCGGCGTGCCACGGTCCGCCGGACGCCATCGCGGAGGATGGAACCAATTACGCGCTCGCGGGGGAGTTAACGTATTGAACCGTCGCGACAACCGCGCATTGGGCAGGGGCCGTGGATGACTGATGGACCGGATCTCGATCTCATCGCACTCTATCGCCGCTGCAAGGAGCAGGATCGCGCCGCGTTCGCGGAACTCTTCCGGCGGTATTATCGGCGCGTCTTCACCAGCGCGCTCTACATCACGCACCGCGAGGATGCAGCGGAGGAGATCGCCCAACTCGTCTTCGTCGAGTTGTTCACGGCGTTCCGCCGCTTCGATCCGAGTCGCCCCTTTCTCCCATGGCTCTATCGCATCGTCCATGATGTCAGCATGGATTATCTCAGGCGCGATCGCCGCAGCAGGCACAGCCCGTTGCCGACGACCGATTGGCAACTCGACGCGCTGCTTGGGGCTGATCCGGCCCCCAGCCCCGCCGACCGGGTGGAGCACATGGAGATGCAGGAGACGATCTGGCGGGCATTGGAGCGATTACCGGCGAACCATCGGGCGGTTCTCGTGCTGCGCTACTACAGCCAATTGAACGAGGCCGAGATGGCCGAGACGTTGCGGTGTCGCCGTGGGACCGTTAAATCGCGACTCCATCGCGCGCATCGCGCACTCGCGGAGGAACTAGGATTGAATTGCCGGGTGGCGGCGCCGTCGCAGATGGGGGACGCGGTGATCGGTCGCCTGCGCGTCGCCCTGGCAGAGCGATGAGAGGAGCGGTGATGGGAAAAGAAGCGGGATCGAACCGCCACACGGACGAGGCGCACCTTGGCATGTTGCTGGAGCGGACGTACGCCGCCCGCGCGGCGCGCGCCACGCCGCCGGAGGATGCCCTCGCAAAACTCAACGCCACACTCGACCGGATCGGTTCCCCATCGCACCATCGGACGAACCACCTCCGCACGTTCGGCGCGTGCGCGCTCGCGGTGCTGCTCCTCTTGAGTTCGGTCGCGCTGTCCGAGTTCGTTGTTGGTGTGCACAACACGACGCACGTGGTCGCTCCATCGATCGAGGGGGCGGTTGGTGGTGGCAACACCGTTGGCGTCGCGACAGGCCACACCCCTGCGACCGGCGCGACTGTGCAGGCGGCAGGAGCGAGTGAAACGCCATTACGCGACCTGCTGGACCGCGCGGGCATCCACGCTCTCGACTCGCCGGGCGGATTCGCCATCGAGCTGCGTTCACTTCAGCACTGAGGATGGAGGCAAGCAGCGGATAGAGGCCAGTCGTTCGCCGCTCGCGGTCATCAGTGCATGAGATCGAGGAAATCCCGGCCAATGTTCCCCATCTCCACGCGGAATTCCGGCGGGTTACCCTCGGTGTAGGTCAGCACCCGCCGCTCGAAGACCTGCACCGCGATTGGCCGCTCGACGCCGCCGACCGTGAAATAGGCCGCGAACGGCTCGGAGATAGCGAGGCCGATCGTCTCCATCCCCGCCCGGAGGCGATACTCCGCGAAGGCCATGAGGACGTTGTGCTGCGTGACGCTGTCGTACGCGCCGTTCGCGACCGGGCCGCCCGGGTTTGCCGGGTTCGGGCTGACGACCAAGTTGTTCCCCCGGTCGAAGAGCAGGCCGATCTCCTGACCGGGCTTGCTCCCGCGCGGCGTGAGGAGCTGCGCGCGGTTCTCGTAGATCGTTCGATAGGACGGCCCGAGGCCGTTCGCGTCACCGGCGACCTTCGCGAGCGACGGCGGGACATGCCGGAATGATGCTTCACCCTGCTGAATGTCGCCCGTGACCATCTGGGTGGCGAGCAGGCCGAAGGTCACCTTCCCGCTCGTCAGTTCCATTCGCCCCTTATCGAAGTACTGCACGAGCCGCGTGCCACCGTTGTACGGCTCCTGAATGCCGTCCGACGCGAGGCGGAGGGGGCCCCAAAAGTTTGGCACCCTGCCCTCGCCGTCGTTCCAGACGGATGCGAAGCGCGGGTCCGCGAAGTTCTGGGCGGCGGCCACACTGATAGGCACATACGACCCCACGACGATGACGACAAACAGTAGCAGAAACGACCGGAGCGGTCCGCTCACGCTTCACCCCCTCATGCGAACAACGCGACACGTACGTAACCACATCGAGCGACCGGGCTTCAGCAAGGAGGCCATCGGCGCGCCGCCGAGATCGGACTGGCCATGCATCAGCGGAGAAGGGTATCGGAGAAACCTTCGTGCTGACAATGCCACGGAGAGGGGCAAAAGGGCGGCGGGGAAGAAGTCTCCCCGCCGCCGCGACGGCGGGCGGCGCTCGCAGCCCCGCATCGAGTCGGGCATCACCGGGCAGAGAAAACCTCCTGTGTAGGCATCGAATCAGACAACCCGATCGTACCGCAGGGGGTTTTGTTGCGTCAGTCAGCCCTCAAACTTCGGGATGACTCATGTCTCGGTCCGAGATGTCGGTGCTGGTATCTCCGGCGCTATGGCCGCTTGCTGAGGGGGCCATCCTTGTAGTCGATCCCCGGCACATTCGTGTCCACTGGTGCATACGTATAGGTGTTGCCCGCCACCGGGCTCAGGAATCCCGCGTCCTTCACCAGTTGCGGCGCGTCTGCCACGAAGCTGACCAGTACTGGCGCGTAGGTCCAGTTGTCCGCCGGGTCGAGGCTGCCGATGTCCCGCCCCAGCGCCCGATGCTCCGACTCGATGCAGGCGATCTGCGCCGCGATCTGCGCCAGCCGCGGCTCACCCATCTCAGCGAACTCGCGCACGGCGGCGAGGAAGGCCGAGTCGAACACCCCCTCCAGCATCTGCTGCGTCGCGATGAAGGTCTGTAGGTCGCTGAAGGTCTTCGCCCCTTGCGGGAAACTGAAGGTTTCCGTCAGCGAGTCACCCTTATTGGCGGTAAAGAACTGCTGGTGAATCTGCTCCTCGACGAGTGCGGCCTGGATCTGCCCCTGCGCCTCCGGACCGAGCTGGAGCGCGTCGGCGTTCTTGAGGCCGTTGCTGTAGAAGGTGACGGCGAGTTGCTCGGCGGTGCGGGCCACCGTGAAGATCGCCTTGATCTTCGCCGGGTCGCCCGCTGCGGAGACGAGCGGCGACTCGAAGAGGGGCACGCCGGCGAGGGTGAGGCCTGCGACGGCGCTCCCCGCGAGGAAGGTGCGCCGCGACGCCGTGCGCGGCGCTGCATCGGTGCCAGGGATCCGGTCGGTGCTGTCTGACATGTTCTCGACTCCTCTCGCGGCGCGGGATACGCGCCATACTGATCGCTGTCCCGGTCACCTTGGACCGGGGTCTACTCAGACGCGGGGCTTGCTTCGCTCCCGCTCGATGCTACCCGGATACGAGGTCGCGGTTCCGGATGGGTCGCGCGACGCCGGGTGATGCTACGTCAGCGCGACGACCACGCTGGCGAGCACCGCCTTCGTCGTCGCGTCGAGGATGTTCACCGTCAGGGACGTGTCGAAGGTGAAGTCCTCCTGGCCCAGTTGTTCCACGAGCGTGAACGTCCCCGCGCCACTCACTGGCGTCGGCGTGACGGCGGTGGTGGTCCCCTCATGCTGGGAGGAGAATTGGATCAGGATGCTC
>JBBSII010000133.1:0-8862 GCA_038232175.1 Thermomicrobiales bacterium | reverse complement strand
GTTAGGAAGGGTCCGTGGTTAGCGAATAGGGCACGATGCCAGGATTGAGGCACCCCTCTCCATCGCGGGTGCCCTTTGGGCAGATGAGAGGGGCAGGGGGTGAGGTTTCCCAGTGCTTTCACGACGGCAGGCACTCAAAGCATCGGCGGCGGCGGTCGCGGCGGCAGCGCTCGCGGCGTGCGGCGCGCCCGCGCGGCAGGAAGTCGGGCCTCAACCGCGCCGCAATGTCGGTGCGTCGAAGGCGGACGGACGCATCCTCTTCGCCAAAGCGAACACGGCGGAAAACGGCGGTAAGGACGACGGCATCTACATGCTCGAAAACGCGGGCAAGGTGCGCAAACTGCTCTCCAAGGCGGACGGCGATTACGCCCTGCAATATCCGCGCTGGTCCCCGGACGGCGCGCGGATCGCGTATGTGCGCGCTGGGGATCACGGCATCTTCTCGGACCTCTGGATCGCCAATGCGGACAGCACGAACCCGCGCCGGATCACGGATTTCCAGAGCAGGATCGCGCACAAGAACGACGTGAACGCGGAGAAGGAGTACGTCGCGGATAGTTCCATCGTCGCGGGGCCGTCGTGGTCGCGGGGCGGGAATTTCGTCACGTTCGCCAGCGATAAAGGTCCCCCCGGCATGATGCGTCCGTGGACGCTGGAGAAGCCCGACCAGCCGCCGCTATCCACGAACCTGCACGTCATCGAGGCGACGAGGAACTTCAGCCCGCCCGCCAAGCCATTTCTCCACATCGACAACACCACTCTCACAGTGGACGGGGGTGCGATGGCCTTCGTCGCGCTCTGGACACAGCCGGACGATTTCGCCAACAAGCAGACGCAAATCTACGCACTCGACTTCGGCACGAGGAAGGTGACGCCGCCGTTGACCACGATGCCGTGGGGGGCGTACGACCCGGCCTTTTCGCCGGACGGGCAGTACATCGCCTTCGCCGCCCGCCCCGATTACCGCGTGAACGATCTGTACATCATGACGCGGGACGGCAGGAACCAGGTGCAGATCACGACGACGGGCGTGGCTCGCTCGCCCGTCTGGTCGCCGGACGGCAGGAAACTCGCCTTCCTCGGCGGCTTCGAGGGCGCGCAGTTCAACATCTACGTGATGGACTTCAACCCCACGCCGGGGACGCCCATCGCCGCCGTGAATTTCGGGGCACCAGAGAAGATCACCGACGAGAAGGGCATCGACGCCCGCTCCGGCCTCTCCTGGACGGCGTGATGCGTCACATGTGGCTGGGTACAACCTGTTGCACAAATGAGGATGGGGATTGCTTGCTCTCCCTCGGTCATGATGCGCCGATATACGCGGCCTGGCCGCTGTGCGGCGAGTCTCTTGCGTCGAAAGGAATCACCAGATGGGCACGACGGCGATGACGGACCAGAACTTGTCCGAACTGGAAAACACGATCGCGAACGGCTTCACGCAATTCATCGAGGTCGGCAACGCGCTCCTGGAGATTCAGGCGCGCAAATTGTATCAGGATGACGGCTACGCGACGTTCGAGCAGTACTGCGCCAGGCGATGGAGCATCAGCCGGTCGCAGGCGTACCGGATGATCCAGGCTGCGGAGGTCGTCGGCCACCTCTCCGAGGTTCGCGCCGTGCCGCTGCCGATCCACGAGGCGCAGACACGGGTGCTGGCGCGGCTGAAGGAGCCGGAGGCGATCCGCTCGGTGTGGGAGGAGGTGGTGGATGAGTACGGCGAGATGGCCGCCGCCCCGAAGGTGCGCGACGCAGTGGATTACCACGCCGCAATTGCGGAGCACCCCCAGCGCGCCGCGTGGCCGCGCGATGAGGTGATCGCCGCGTACCGGCAGGCGCAGAAGCGGAAACCCGCCGCGCCCAACGACTCCGTAGGGTCCAGCGACGATGACGGGGAGATCATCGACGCCCCCGCCCGCCCGATAGCCACCGCGCGCGCCGAGGAGAGCGAGGAAGCGCCGCCGACGCTCTCCATCCGCGACGTGCACAACCGCATCTCCGCTGGGCGGCAACTGCTGGTGCTCGACCCGACGGAATGGGCGACGCGGATGGATGGCGCGACAGCGACTGACATGCAGACACTCGTTGCGGACCTGCGCCAGTGGTGCGACCGGATGGAATCGGCGCTTGGCTACACATTCCACGATCATACTCTTTCGCGATAGCAGTGGCGTGATGCCCCTACGCAGTGATAGCAATCGAGGCATCACGATATCGCTATCATGAAAGAGTATCAGTAGGGTGGGGAGAGAAGCCAGAGGGGAAGAAGCCGCAAGCCGGAGAGTACCGTCCCACTGGCTTCTGGTTTCCGGCTTCTTCCCTATGTCTCTTTGCTGTGATAGGGCACGCTCGTGACGACCGTGTTAGGGCGCAGGAGCAGCGCCGCCTTGAGCCGGAGCGCGGTCTGCGAGTGGAGGGCTTGCTGCCACCAGTGCGCCGGGATGTACTCCGGCACGAGCACGGTGATCATCGCCTTCGGGCGCTTCTTCTGCACCATATCGATGTACGAGAGCAGCGGCGCCATTAGCGAGCGATAGGGCGATTCGAGAATGACGAGATTGACGCCCTCACCCCAGCGCACCCATTTCTCCTGCAAATGCGCCGCTTCCTCGGCGTCGTCCGTCACATGGACGCCGACGACGCGGGGGGAGAGCGTGCGCGCGTAGTTCAGCGCGTTGACGGTGGACTTGTTGAGGTCCGCGATCGGCACGATCACGACCTGTTCGGTCGTCTGATACGCAGTTGGGGAGTCCTCGTCCGTCAGCCGCAACTCGTCCGCCGCGCGGGTGTAGTGGCGATTGATGGAGCGGAAAAGCAGGATCAGGAGCGGCATCAGCACGAGGACGATCCACGCGCCCAAGAGAAACTTCGTCGTGATGACGAGGATGAGCACGAAGAATGTCGCCGCCGCGCCGACGAGGTTGAGCAGGAAACTGCGGAACCACCCCTTGCCGTGCTCCTTGTACCAGTGGAGCACCATGCCGGCCTGCGAGAGCGTGAACGCCGTGAAAACGCCGACCGCGTAGAGCGGCAGCAGGCGATCCGTCTGGCCCCCGAAGGCGATGAGCAGGATCGTCGCGAGCACGCCGAGCACAGTGATGCCGGTGTTGAACGCGAGCCGGTCGCCCCGGAAGAGGAACTGCTTCGGCATGAAGTGGTCCTTCGCCAGCCACGTCGAGAGGCGCGGGAAGTCCGCGAAACTCGTGTTCGCGGCGAGGACGAGGATCAGCGCGGTCATTGCCTGGATGAAATAGTAGAAGAAGTTGTGCCCGACGATCGTCCGCGCGATCTGCGAGATGACGGTCTCCTTGTCGTTCGGCACGATGCCGTAGCGGTGCGCGAGGAAGGAGAGGCCGATGAACATCGCGCCGAGGATGCCGCACATCCATGTCAGCGTCTTCGCGGCGTTGTCCGCTTCCGGCTTCTTAAAGGCGGGCACGCCGTCCGAGATCGCCTCAACGCCCGTCAGCGCCGTGCACCCCGCTGTGAACGCCCGCAGGATGAGCCAGACCGAGAGGCCTTCCACCGCTGGCACTGGCTCGCGCGGGGCGTTGAACGCGACATCGCCGCCCGTCACCGAGCGGAAGACGCCGAGGCCGATCAGCACGGTGATGCTGAGGATGAAGAGGTACGTCGGCACGGCGAAGATTGACCCGCTCTCCCGGATGCCGCGCAGGTTGCCGAGGATAATCAGGCCGACGAACGCCACGCACATCTCGACGCGGAACGAAGTGAGCGACGGCACGGCGGAGGTGATCGCCGCGACGCCCGCCGAGACGCTCACCGCGACGGTCAGCGTGTAGTCGATCAAGAGGGACGCGCCCGCCGTCAGGCTCGGCAGTGTGCCGAGGTTCGCCTTCGCGACGAGATACGCGCTCGCGCCGTTCGGGTAGGCGTGGATCGTTTGTCGGTACGAAACCCCGACGATCACGAGCAGGATGGCGATGGCGATGGAGATCGGGATGGTGTAGCCAAACGCCGCACCTCCGGCGATGATCAGCACGCCGAGGATCGCCTCCGTCGCGTAGGCGACAGAGGAGAGCGCGTCCGACGAGAAGATGGCGAGCGCTTTGACATTCGTCAGCCGCTCGTGGATTGCGTGCTCGGTCGGGATCGGCCGCCCGACGAGCGCCCGCCGCAACTTGCCGAGCGGGCTGTGGGGTGCGGAAAGCCGCTCGCTCGCCACGAGGTAGTCGGGCGTGACCTGCTTCAGCGTCTGATCCTGTGCGCGGAGCACGCGGATATATTTGTTCCCCGGCAGCGCTCCCTGCCGCACCTCGCGGAAGTCGATCTGCGGCGTCGCGCCATTGCGCCGCGCGGGCCGGATGACCTGTTCCGCGCGGCCGTTCGCATCCGCGAGAAAGTCCGTCCCCTTCCCGTTTGTGCTGGTACCGTTCGCCGCTTCCGGCGATGCGGGGACGGTTGGATTCTCTGCGTCACCCGGCATCTGTGCACCCATGCAAGTTCATTCCTCCGCGTGGCCTTACGGTGGCGGCTGGTTCACCGCTCTGACCCTTGCAACGATACGAATAGTATACCGCGTCCGCGACGCAAGGAAACGGAACGAAGGCGACGGATGCGTTCGATACATCACGCAGCAACAGTCGGACGATCATTGAGCGAATCATCGCAATCTGGGCGAACACCACACCGTCCGTGGGCAATTGCTCATGCCCTTGCTCCGCCGTCGTTCACGCTCAAACCTCCTTCGCAAGCGCGGTGCCATCCTTTCGATAGAACGGTGTGCCGGTGGCGTCCACCCGCGTCGGTACGGACGGGGATGTGAGATGAATGTGCGCGCATCGCCGACACAGAAAGAGCAACCAAAGCAGCAGGGCGAGCCGAAGCCTGCAGGGGGCGGCAAGAACCCGCCGATGGATACCGGCGTGATCCGGGTATACTGTGCACAGGCGGTGAACGCGACAATGCGAGGGGAGGGTATGGTGAAGATCAGTTACGCGCCCCGGCGGGCGGCATTCTATCCCTATGAAGGCGGGACGGGCTGGGAAATTCCGCCAACCGAGGTGCGACCCGCCTACCTGCAACGGGTGCGCGCGCTCGGCTTCGCGGGGATCGAGGTCGGCCTCGGGCAAGGTGTCGGCACGAGCGAGACGGAGATTCGCGCGTTGCGGCAGGACTTGGAGGCGGCGGGGGTGCCGTGCGTCGCCGTCCGGGGTGGCGGGGGCTTCGCGAACCCGCGCGCGACGGCACAGAACCGGGCGCGCGTCGCGGACGCGATCCGAATGGCGTCGTGGATCGGGTCGAACCTTCTCAACATGACCGTCCTCACGCCGCCGACCGACCCGAACGGGGTTGGGTCGCAGGGGACGGGCGAGCGCCTCTGCCAGGGCGGGAGCCGCACCGCGCGCGAGGCGGACTTCGCCATCACCGCCCGATACATGCAGGAGGTCGCCGCGCTCGCCGCCGACCTCGGCGTGACGATCGCGATCGAGATGCACCAGCGCTCCATCGCGGACAATGCGTGGAGCTGCCTGCACCTCCTCGAATTGATCGACCGCCCGAATGTCGGCATCAACCCAGACCTCGGCAACCTCTACTGGGCGTACGAGGAGCCGGAGGAGAATTTGGAAGCGTGCATCGTCGCCCTCGCGCCACACGCGAAGTATTGGCACTGCAAGTCGCTCCACCGCACCCACATCCCTGAGCACGAGCGGGCGTACTTCCGGCGCGTGCCACTGCCCGACGGGGAGATCGACTACCGCTTCGCGATCACCGCGATGCACGCAGCGGGGTACGGTGGCCATCTCGCGATCGAGGGCGTGCCCACCGGCGACCAGTTGTACAACGACGGGCGCAGCCTGGAGTATTGCCGCCAGATCGTCCGCGAATACGCGGCGGAGTCGTGAAATCGTGACGTTGCGGATCGGCGTAATCAGCCGACAGGGCAAAGGCGAGTTCGCTGCGTGGCCCGGCCTGCTCATCCTCATGCTCACCATCGTCGCGGGATCGTAAGTCCGACGGTCCTTTCTGTGCATCTCCGATGACTGGCTTCGGACCATGAGCATGGTGCATGGTGCGGCGGGCATTGTCCCGTTCCGCTGCCCAACGCGGCGTTGATGATGCGCGTGCTACACTCAGCGGGTCGCGCCCACACAGGCGGTCACGGAGTATGCAGCACGCAGCACGCAGCGGCGCCGCACGGTCGGTCCCCCTGCGAGGAGAGACGCATCATGGCAACAGCACCGGATGGCACGAAGGGCAAAAACTTCGATGGGATGGCCTTCGCGACCCGCGCGGTCCACGCGGGCGAGCGGCCCCCGCACCCCGATTTCACCCCGGTCGTCACGCCGATCTACCCCGGCTCGTCCTTCGCGTCCGACGACATGGAACTGGCGGACGAAATCTTCGCCTCGGCGCGCGAGGGGTACGTCTACACACGCTACGGCAACCCGACGAACACCGCGATGGAAACCGCTGTCGCCGCGCTCGAAGGGACGGAGACCGCCATCGGCTTCGGCTCCGGCATGGCGGCGCTCCATGGCGCGTTCATGGGCACGGGCGTGCGGGCGGGAGATACCGTTGTCGCCTCCCGCGAGTGCTATGGCGCGACGGTGACGGTGCTCCAGAACTACTTCACCCGCCTCGGCGTCCGCACCATCTTCACGGACATGCTCGATCTCACCGCCCTTGAGGAGGTCGTGCAGCGGGAGAAGCCACGTTTCGTCACCTTCGAGACAGTCTCCAACCCGCTGCTGCATGTCGCGGACGGCCCGGCAATTACCGAGATTGCCCACCGCGCGGGCGCGCTCGTCGTGGTGGACAACACCTTCACGACGCCCGTGGTGATGCGCCCCGCCGCGTGGGGCGTGGACATGGTCGTCCACTCCTCGACGAAGTACATGGGCGGGCACGGCGACGTGACGGCGGGGGTCATCGCGACGACAGCGGCGCTTCGGCATCAACTCTTCGAGATCAACAAGGCGATCGGCGGCATCCTCGGCCCGTTCGAGGCGTGGCTCGTGCTGCGCGGCCTGAAGACGCTCGCATTGCGGATGGAGCGGCACGGCGCGAACGCCGCGAAGGTGGCGGATTGGCTCGTCGGTCATCCCGCCGTCGCGCACGTCAACTATCCCGGCCTCGCGGATCACCCGCAGCACGCGCTGATGGAGCGGCTGTCGCTCACGGGGCAGTACGGCGGCATGATCTCGTTCGACATCGCGGGGGCGGATCGCGCGGCGGCTTTCCGGTTCATGGAGGCACTTAGGCTCTGCATCGCCGCCACGACGCTCGGCGATATCTACTCGCTCGTGCTTTACCCGCCGATGTCCTCGCATCGGGGCCTGACGCCGGAGCAGCGCGCCGCCATCGGCATCGGCGATGGCCTCATCCGCCTCTCCGTCGGCATCGAGGCGGTGGACGACATCATCGCCGATCTCGATCAGGCGCTGGAGAAGGTCGGCAGCCGACAGTCGGCGGAGGCTTCAGCGGAGGCTTCGCCTCGCTGATGGTGATGTGATAGCATTCGCTCCAGTAATGGAACACGCAGCCGATGTGGGACGACTATTGCAGGGGCTGATGCGAAGTCCTGTTGCCTGCCGACTGCCAATTTTTCTGAGGAAGGGAGCGCCACATGGCCGTCGCGGTGCAAGCAAAGGTTGAGCAAATCCGGCGGGAGATGCCGGCGGTTGAGAACACGGTCTATCTGAACACGGGCACCTGCGGCCCGCTGCCGCGCCGGACGGTGGCGGCGATGCAGGAGGTCCAGAACGAGGAACTGCTGCAAGGGCGGATCGCGCCCGGCCACTACCCCGGCATCATGGCGGCGAAGACGGCGGCGAAGGAGGCGGTCGCCGGCGTCCTCGGCTGCACGCCGAACGATGTCGCCATCGCGGGGCGGACGACGGACGGCATGAATATCGCCATCGCCGGATACCGCTGGCAGCGGGGCGATGAGATCATCACCTCCAACATCGAGCACCCCGGTGGGCTGATGCCGATGTTCGTCACGAAGCGCCGCTACGGCACGCGCATCCGCGTCGCGGACATCGGCGTCGGCGGCATGAAGACGGCGGAGACCGTCCGCCAGTTCGAGCAACTGATCACGCCGCGCACACGGATGATCGTCATCTCGCACATCTCGTACACCACCGGTGCGGTCTTGCCGGTCAAGGAGATCACGGCGATGGCGCATAGCCACGATGTGCTCGTCGCGGTGGACGCGGCGCAGTCCTTCGGGTCGCTCCCGCTCGACATGGCCAACCTCGGCGCGGACCTCTACGCCTGCCCCGGCCAGAAGTGGATCTGCGGGCCGGAGGGTACCGGCTCGCTCTACGTCCGCCCGAGCAGCCTCGGGGAGATCGAGCAAACCTTCGGCGGTGGTATGGTAATGGGGTCGCTCGACTACTACGGCGCGTCCTTCACCCCGGCGGTCGGCGCGGGCCGCTTCGATGTCGGCGGTTACAACCTGCCGATGCTCGTCGGCCAGAAAGTCTCCACCGAGTGGATCCGCGATGAGGTTGGGCTGGACTGGGCGTACGCGCGGATCAGCCGCCTCGGCCAGTACGCGCACAAGATGCTCTCCGGCATGAAGGGCGTCACCGTCGTCACGCCTGAGGATCACCTCGCGGGCCTCGTCGCCTTCACGGTGGACGGCATCGAACCGATCGAACTGAAGAACCGACTGCTCGCGGAGCACAATGTCACGATCCGCGATGTGGTCAAGTACATCAACAACCCGAATGCCCTCCGCCTCGCGACTGGCTTCTACAACACCGAGGAAGACCTCGACCGCCTCGGCGCGGGCATGAAAGCGATTCAGGGGAAGTAACGAGTAACGAGTAACAAGGCGCTACGGCAGTCCATCTTGTTTAGGACATATGCAGTTGGGATGATTTCCCCGGTGGT
>JBBSII010000132.1:0-8906 GCA_038232175.1 Thermomicrobiales bacterium | reverse complement strand
GTTCTCGCGGCGCGGGTTCTTCAAGGGGCCAGTGGCTGCGGGGGTGGGCGCGTTCGCGCTGAGCGCCCTCGGCGGCGGCTTCGGCGCGCTCAGCGTCGCCGCCGGCCCGCTCGACAGCGATGTGGAAATCCTCAACTACGCGCTGACACTGGAGCACCTGGAATCAGCGGCCTACAAGGCGGTCAACAGCCTCGGTATCCTCTCTGGGCGCGCGGCGACCTACTTCCAGTCGTTCGGCCAGCACGAGACGGCGCACGTCGCGGCGATCATCGCGACGATTCAGAAGCTGGGCGGCACGCCGGTGCAGCCCGCGACCTACAACTTCTCCAGCGTGCCGAAGGATCAGGCCGGGGTGGTGGCGTTCTTCCAGAACGTCGAGTCGGTGGGGGCGAGTGCGTACCTGGGGGCAGCGCCGTCGATCAAGAGCTTCGACGTGCTGGAGGCGGCGCTGTCGATCCACGCGGTGGAGGCGGAGCACGCGGCGGCGCTTGCCGATCTGGTCTCACCGGGGAGCGACCTGTTCGCGCCGGAGGCATTCGCGACGCCGCGGACACCGGCGCAGGTGATGCAGATCGTCGCGCCGTTCTTCGCGGCAGGCGCACCGGCACCGGCGCCGAGCCAGCCGAGCGCGCCGCCGCGCACGGGTGATGGCGGCGAGGCTGCGTACGTGCGGCGGTTGGGCGACGGGTAAGCGCGCGAGCGACCATTGATGGGGTTCATCGGTTGAAGAGCGCGGGGGCCGTGGAGCGATTCGTTCCACGGCCCCTCTCTGTGTGTATATCGCTGCGCTCATTCCGAGTAGTTCTTAACACTTTCAAATCTGCCCCGGAGTAGTGCCAGCCGCTCGTCAAAACGCATGGGGTCGGCTATTCTCTGTACCTACCCGTTTTTGTTCGATGACGGAGACGAAGAATGGCGCACTTGGACGATTCGCGAGATCATCAACCACGTCGCGGAGGTCGAGGTGCGCGATGTTCATGATGACGGTCGCGATGGGCAACCCCGGCACCCCGTTGACGTTTGATTGGTTCCCCGGCACGAACAAGGCATGGGGATGCGCCCTTGCCTTCGAGAAGCGCCCAATAGCGTCGGCGCTCGCCACCATCCGCCAGATGCGCACCTATATCCTGACGCTGCTCGATGCAATCGAGGACGCGGGGGCGCGGTGCATCGTATACTCGTACACACACCCCGAAATGGGATGGGAGCCGGTGCAATTCTCGGTACATGAGATGGTGCAGGGTTACACCGAACACATCCATGAGCACATCGCGGAAATTGGTAAGATTCGCGCGTTGCACGGTATCTGATTGTCCGTACCGTCGTGAAAGGATCGATCCATGAGCACATGGGGCTACGATATCTTCGACAACGACGAGGCGAACGACATCCGCGCGCTCTTTGAAGCCGAGATGGCGACCCGCGCATCTGTCGCCCACGCGACTGCGGAAATCCTGCGCGAATCGAAAGGCGCATTGGACGACCCGGAGAGCGGCCCGATCATTTGGCTCGCCCTCGCGGCCCTGCAACTCGGTCGGGGCGGACTCCAGCCCAATATACGCGACCACGCCCTCGCCGTGATCGACAGCGGTGAAGACCTGAAACGCTGGGAGACGGAAGGCAAATCCGAAGATGTTGAGGGGCGCAAGCGCGTCCTGGAGGAAATGCGCGGGCGGCTTGTAGGCAGCGTATGATGAAGCGGTATCCGATTGAGATCGAAGACGACGACACCGCGACGAACGCGGCAATCAAGGTAGCGATCACGTCGGAAATCCGCGCGCTGGCGCGGCGGCCGTATGCAGTTGTCGTGACCTTCGAGGATGATAGTGGATGGGTTGGGCGGGTGCCCGACTTGCCGGGTCTTGTTGTGGCTGGCGATACGCTGGACGAGATGATGGCGGACCTCGAAGGGGCGAAGGAAGTCTACATTGCGTCCTTGCTCCTTCGCGGCCACGACGTGCCCGATCCGCGTCCGTGTGACGCGGTGGCGAATGTCCGTTCCGAGGTCGCCGTGAGATAGTGCATCGCGAGAGACAAACGAAATGCCGCCGGAACAGGCTTCCAGCGGCATTTTCCGTTGACAAGAAAATCAGTCCGCTGCTTGAGTCTGCATCTCCGGCGGCAGGAGGTCCATGCTGCGGGTGTCGCGCTGGGTGGTGGCGATCTCGATGAAGCGGTCGAGCGGCATGGACTTCAGGTCCTCGCCGGAGCGGAGCCGCACCGAGACCGCGCCCGCCTCCGCCTCGCGGTCGCCAACGACGAGCATGTACGGGATTTTCTGCACCTGCGCGTCGCGAATCTTGCCCTGCATCCGACCATCGGAGAGATCCGCCTCGCCGCGAAGGTGGTGCTTCTTCAACTGCGCGACGACCTGCTTCGCATACTCCTGATGCCGGTCGGCGATCGGGATGACCTCCGCCTGCACCGGCGCGAGCCAGACCGGGAACGCGCCCGCGTAGTGCTCGATCAGGCCACCGACGAACCGCTCCATCGAGCCGAGCACGGTGCGGTGCACCATCACGGGGCGATGCCGCCCGCCGTCGTCGCCGACGTACCACATGTCGAACCGCTCCGGCAGGTTGAAGTCGCACTGAATCGTCGGCCCCTGCCACTCGCGGCCAATGGCATCGAAGAGTTTGATGTCGATCTTCGGGCCGTAGAAGACGCCGCCACCCTCGTCCACCTCGTAGGTCATGCCGCGCTTTTCGAGCACATCCCGGAGCGTCGCCGTCGCCCGCTCCCACGCCGCTTCCGTGCCGACCCACTTCTCGGGCCGCGTGGAGAGGTAGGCGCTGTAGGTGTAGCCGAACGTCTGCATCATGTAGTCCACGAGGTCGATGACCGCGTTGATCTCCCCCTCCAGTTGCTCCGGCGTGCAGAAGATGTGCGAGTCGTCCTGCGTGAAGCCGCGGACACGGAGCATCCCGTGGAGCACACCGGAGCGCTCATAGCGGTAGACGGTGCCGAGTTCCGCCCAGCGGAGGGGCAGCTCGCGATACGAGCGCGTGCGGGTGTTGTAGATCGTGATCGCCGCCGGGCAGTTCATCGGCTTGACGTAGTAGTCCGTGCCGTCGATGTCCATCGGCGCGTACATGTTCTCGGCGTACGTCTGCAAGTGCCCGCTGCGGGCGAAGATCTGCCCGTTGTGGATGTGCGGCGTGTTGAGCAGGTCGTAGCCGCGCTCGAAGTGCGTGTCCTTCCAGAAGTCCTCGATCTCCTTGCGGATCATCGCGCCCTTCGGGTGCCAGAGGATTAGGCCGGGGCCGATCTCCTCGCTCGTGCTGAACAGGTCGAGTTCGCGCCCGAGGCGGCGATGGTCGCGCCGTTCCGCCTCCGCGAGTTGGTGCAGATAGGCATCGAGGTCAGCCTGCGACTCCCACGCTGTCGCGTAGATGCGCTGGAGCATCGGGCGCTTCTCGTCGCCGCGCCAGTACGCCCCGGCGATGCTCATTAACTTGACCGGGCCGATCTTGCCCGTGTCCGCGACGTGCGGCCCGGCGCAGAGGTCCGTGAACGGGCCATCAATATAGAATGAGACTTCCTCGTCCGGCGGGAGGTCGTCAATCAGTTCGATTTTGTAGGGCTGATCCTTGAAGAAGTCGCGCGCGTCCTCGCGGGTGACGATCTTCTTGACGAAGGGGGATTTTGCCGCGATGCGCGCCTGCATCCGCTTCTCGATCTCTGGGAAGTCGTCAGGCGTCAGCGGGCGTGGCAGCCCGAAGTCGTAATAGAAACCATCCGCGATTGGCGGGCCAATGGCGAGCTTCGCGTCGGGAATCAGGTCCCGCACCGCCTCCGCCATGACGTGCGCCGCCGAGTGGCGCATCCTGCGGAGCGGGGTCCAGATGTCGTCGTGCCCATCCGGTTGTACGAGTCCGGCGGCCTCCGCTTCCATCTCCTTGCCGATGTCGTCGTCCTGTTCGCGCATGGGGGTTGTCCCTCCCGACAGAAAAAAGACCCGGCCCCGCAACGAATGGGGACGGGGCGACCAGTCACACCACTGCCGGTCCCGAACGGAGGAGAAGTGGTGGGCGATACAGGGCTCGAACCTGTGACCTCCACGATGTCAACGTGGCGCTCTAGCCAACTGAGCTAACCGCCCTTCGTCCTCGTGAGGCGTAGGATAGCACGACCCGTGGCGGCGTGCAAGATAGAGCACGAGCATTTCTTGTCGTATCGGCGGGTCTACAGTACACTGGACGTGCTTTCCGAGACGCATGTGTGACGTGAATCAGGGCGGATGCGCGGCGATTCACCACTCGTCGCGCGGGCGGTAACGAAGCAGTGTGGCGCTATATGGTCGGCGTTTGCGACCCTTGCCCGTGTGTACGGCGGGCAGAATGGGTAAAACAGCCAACCTTCAGCGGATTTTCAGCGTTCGCTCAGGCGCGTTTCAGGATTGCTGCATACCCTGAAACGAATCGTTCGCGGACGCACGAATCGCCGGACCCTTGGCGCGCGGACGCGGGCATGCCGACAATCAAGAAGGGTTAACCAGATGACGGAACGCTACCACGCCCCACCCCACGGCAACCCACCGGACCCGGAGCGTCCGGCGAGCGAGCAGGAAGAGCCGCAGGCCCAGGCGAACGCGGCTCCAACCGCGCCAATTACTGCCTCTCCCGATGCGGGAACGGAACCACCGAAGGATGCTGCCCCACCGGGCGAGCACGTCTCGGAGCCATTCTCGATCGACAAGGAGCAGGAGCGCCTCGTCTGGTCGCCACCGGTGCCGCAGTATCCGGCGCGCCCGACGCGCCAGGAACCGGTGCAGTACGAAGCGCCGCGCCCGCAACCCGCACCGCAGTATGCCCCGCAGGCGTATGTGCCGCCGCAGCAGCCACCTGGCGCACCCTCACCGCAGCCACACATTCCACCGCAACCAACGTACGCCCCGGCGATTCCGGGCGGATACTCCGCGCCCGTCAATCACTACGCGCCGCAACCGCAGCCTCAGATGGTCGTCGCGCCGCCCGCAACGAAGGTGTCGAGCGCGCGCATGGGTCGCCGGATGATGCGGCGGATGGTCATGGGCGGGAGTACAGTCGGCAAGACGGTGTTCGGCGTGCGCCCCGTCCTCACAGTCGCCTTCATCGCCGTCCTCCTGCTCACCGGCTTTTTTGCCTACGACAAGTGGCTGGCGGGCAGCGGCACGACGAGTGCGACCCCGAACGCCCCGAACAAGAACGGGACAATCACCCTCCCGCCCGAGACGCCATCGGTGCAGGCGTACCTCTCCGCCATTCAGAAGGGCGACACGGATGCCGTCTGGAACGCGCTCGGCGCGCAGGAGAAGGCGCACCGCATCTCGCGTGGTGATGACAAGACCGTCCTCGACGCCGTGCTCAAGATGGAGCAGCAGAACGGCTTCACCTACTCGGGCTATCATTACGTCGCCGGCTTCCCTAAGGATGGCGCGACGGACCCGACGAAGGGCGGCATCTATTTCTACGTCGCGGATGTCGGCAAGGGCGGGCAGAAGCAGGCCGTCCCGATGGTCTTCGTGATGGATGACAAGGGGCAGATCAGCCAGGTGACCGATCAGCTCTACGAGTACGTGTTGCAGCAACTCAAGGGGCCATAAAGAAGCGTAAGCGTCGAGCGATCGTCTCTCCGGGCATTGAGAAAGAGGGAGTACCTGTCATGGCGAACGAACCCGAGTACCCACAATACTCACCACCGCAGCCACAGCCAGCATCGCCGCAATCGCAGTACCCAGCGGCCCCGCAGCCGCAGCCGCCAACGCCCTTCCCGCGTCCCGGCAATGCCACGCCGCCGGACTTGCGCGGCATTGGCCCGAAGCCGACCTACGCGAACGAATACATCAACATGGAGGAGGACCTCGACCGCCAGGCGGACGAGAAGATCGACAGCATGAACCGCTGGATGCGCTTCCGCGGTCCGAAGTGGCTCTTCCGCATCTGCATGGTTATTTTCCTCATCATCGTCTTCCGCAATCAGGCGGGATGGTCGAAGGGGATCGCTGCATTCATGGCCGCCAACCCCGTCCTGGGCCTGATCTTCCAGTTGCTTTTCGCCATGATGTTCATGGCGGTGCAGTTCGGCGCGTTCTTCTTCCTGATGGGCCGACCGCGCGTCACCTGGATGAAGCCCGGCGAGGGCGGCATCGGCTTCAAGGATTACAAGGGCAACCCGGAGGTGCTCGAAGGCGCGCGTCGCGTCGTCGTGCTGCTGCAAGGGGCGAAAGAGTTCAAGCAGATGGGCGGCGAAGTGATCCGTGGCCTGCTGCTCGAAGGGCCTCCCGGCACCGGCAAGTCCTATCTCGCGCAGGCAATCTCGACCGAGGCGAAAATCCCCTTCTGCTACTGCTCCGCCCCCTCCCTGATCGGCGTCTTCATCGGCATGGGCCCGTTGCAGGCCTCGATGATCTACCGCAAGGCGCGCAAGCAGGCGATGGAGTGGGGCGCGTGCATCATCTTCTTCGATGAGATCGACGCCATTGCGCAGTCCCGCATGGGCGCGGGTGGCATGGGCGGCGGCATGATGGGTGGCATGATGGGCGGCGGCGGTGGCGGTGGCGGTGGCGTCCTGAACACGCTGCTGACGAACATGGACCCGATGCCGCGCGAGTACGTCTGGTGGCGCAGCCTCCTGCGTGCCCTCGGTATCATCCGTGGCAAGGCGAGTATTCCCCCGGTGCTGACGATTGGCGCGACGAATATCTCCAGCACGCTCGATCCCGCGCTCCTGCGCCCCGGTCGGTTCGACCGCAAGATTCATGTCGATCTCCCGGACGCCGAGGGTCGCCGCGAAGTGATCGAGTACTACCTGGCCAAGGTGAAGCATGATCCAATGCCCGTTGACCGGATGGTCAGCGACACCATCGGCTACACGCCGGTCGCCATCAAGTACGTCATCAACGAGGCGGTCGTCCACTCCCACTTCGACGGGCGCACCTCGATCAACTATTGGGACTTCTCCCGCGCCCGTGACACGCACGAGCACGGCCTCAAGCAGCCCCGCACGACGAAGACCTTCCGCGACAACAGCATCACCGCGTACCACGAGGCTGGCCATGCGTATTCGCAAGTGATCCTGCGACCCTTCCTGCGCATCACGAAAGTGACGATCCTGCGCCACGGCGACGCCGAAGGTTTTGTCGGGTTCAAGGAAGTCGATGAATCGCACACGAACTCGCGTGAGGAGTTGCTGGCGAGTATTCAGGTCGCTCTCGCCGGCCGTGCCGCCGAGGAAGTCTTCTTCGGTGAGCAGTTCATGACGATGGGTGGCGATCTCCCAGCCGCCAACAACATTGCTCGGATGATCGTCATGTTCGGGTTCGATAACAACTTCTATCATCTTCCCGGTGCGCCGCCGGATGGTGAGCAGAAGAAGCGCATCGAGCGGGTGCTCCAGGAGGAGTACAAGAAGGTGAAGCGCCTGCTTTCCGAGCACCGGGATGCGGTTAATGCCCTTGCACAGGAGCTGCTTGTTCGTCAGGAACTGACGGACTTCGAAGTCCTCGATGTCATCAGCCGGTTCGAGCCGTTGCCGAAGGACTACGGTCGCGATGGCGAGATTCCGCTGACCTACAACGAGCCTCAGCCGTTGGCGTATGGTCAGCCTGCGGCGTATGCACCGCCCATCCCGGCGGACGGCGACTAATCGCCGCGATTCCCCGCATCACGAAGGCCCTCGCATCACGCGGGGGCCTTTTTCCTATCCCATTCCCTCGTGGAGAAGGGGCCGAGGATTAGGGTCGCTGCTTGCTGCCGCAGTTCGGGCAGTAGCGCGCGTGATCGCGCACCGGGTAGCCGCACGTCGGGCACGGGTGGACGCGCGGCCCGGTCGGGAGGGGGGGCCGGGTCGGGTCCGGCTCCGACGCGGGCTGCGGGGCGGGGCGGGCGTTCGGGTCGCTCCCCGCTTGGCGGGCCATGGCGACGCGCGCGAAGGAACTCCGCTGCCGCGCGTGCTCCGGTGCGGTCGCGGCTTCCTGTGTCTCATCACTGGGGAGCGCGACGGGCGGGGCGATAACCGCCGGTTGTTGCGGTCGCATCAATGGCAACGGCGGCGGTGCAGCTGCTGAGAGTGACGCGGTTTCCGTCACGCCGGGCAGGTTCGGTGGTGACGGTGCGGGGGCTTGCTTTTCTGGTTCGAGTGGTGTCATGGCGCCTCCGATTGGTTCATCACGCTGCGTCGTCTCGGTTTCTGGCTGCGTTCCCGCATCAAGGACAGGCAGTGCGACTAGCGCGGCTGCCTCTTCGAGCGTTTCGGTTTCTAGCACTACCACAGGTAGCGCATCGCGTGTGGCGACATCGAGTTCTCGCACGACGGGTGCGGGCGCGTCGGGCAGTTGTTCAGCCTCCGGCACCGGCGATGGTGACGGCGGCGATTCTCTGGCGGGTAGCACCGGTACGGGAGGTGCCGTGATCGGTCGCTCTTTCCCGGCCAGCAATGCATCAACGGGGTAGACCATCGGCGCCTCGACCCGGCGTGGGAGCGCGAGATGCGTCGGGGCAAAGGGTGTCGGCGCGGCTGCCGCGACGGATGGATCGATGCGCGTGCCCGGTGGTGGCCCCATCGGCCGGTCGGGGAGCAGGGCGGGTTCGTAGATTGGTTCGGGCATCGCGGGTTGCGCGGGAGCCGGTGGACGCGGGGCGGGCGGCATCTGCACCGGCGGTGGAGCATCGGGTATCGCGCGCGGCACGGGCACGACCGCCGGTGCCATCTGCTCGTGCACAACCGGCGCATCAACGACATCCGCTCGCCGCGTGCGCACCGCTCCCACGAGCGCCGCTATTGCCCCGCACACGAGCGCGAGCAGGAGCACGTAGCCGATCTGCTCGATCAGGAACCGGGAGAGCGCGCTCTCCCGGAGAATCTGGCCACGACCTGCGGCGAATGCGTACGAACGCACCGACCGGAGGACGAGCGCGAGGAGCAAT
>JBBSII010000131.1:0-8930 GCA_038232175.1 Thermomicrobiales bacterium | reverse complement strand
TACTTCGTGACGCGGCCCGCCCCGACGCGCGTTGCGGTGACGGTGGTGCCCGTCAGCACGGCGGCGGCGGGCAGTTTCGACCGCAAACTTGACCAGATCGTCAGCGCCCCGCGCAACACGAGCGTCACCATCGATCTCACCGACGAGGAGTTGACCTCGAAGTTCGCGCAGACCGTCCAGACGGAGCGCGCGTCGATTGGCGCGGACATTCAGGACCCGCAGGTCTCCGTCCACGACGGGCGGGTCTACGCGGGCGGCAAGGCGAAGAGCGACAGTTTCCCGGTGCGCGTGGACCTCGTCGTTATCGCGGTGCCCACAGCGCAGAATGGCAAACTGATGCTGCGGGTGGAGAAGGTGCAGAGCGGGCGATTCCCACTCCCTGGTAGCATCACGGACCAGATCGTCACGGCGGTGCAGAACGACGCGCTCATCAACGACAGCCTGCCGATCACCGTCGATCGCGTCGAGGTGCTGGATGGCAGACTGCGCCTGACGGGGCGACCCAAATAAGCCACGAAGTAACGAGTAGCGAGTAACGAGTAACGAGTTGGGATCGACCCCGTTCGTTACACGCTACTCGTTATAGGGCGTACGCAGTTGAGACGATTTTCGCTGTGGCAGGCTGAAGCCCGCCACCACCCGATTTTTCTCGCGAATTGCGTAACTCCTATCCCTCATCGTTACTCGTTACTCGTTACTTCCCACCTACCGCCACCAGCCGCCGTCGCGCATCAGGTCGTTGCCGAGTAACCCTTCGAGGACGGGTAACGAATTGTCCTTAAACTCCGGGTGGTACTCCAGTCGTGTGCGCTCGAAGTATTGCACGGTGTAGAGTTTGCCGTCGTCTGCATTCTTCTCGACCACCGGCTCGCTGATCGGGTAGCCGAAGACGGGTAAGCCGCCACCGCCCTTCCAGAACTTCAGGAACGGCCCGATCAGCGTGTGCGAGGTCTCCGAGAAATACATGCCGGAGAAGGGCGGTGGCGTGGGTATCGGCGTCTCGGTCGGCGCCGCAGTCGAAGTGCCCGCTTTCGTCCCGCTCGGTGTGCCGGTGACGGGCGTCGCGGTTGGCTTCGGTGTCGCGGTCGGCCTGGGCGTCGGTGTTGGCGTTGGGGGCGGTGGCGTGAGTGCGCCGGGTGCGGGGAAGTAGGCGTCGCTTTCGAGCGCCGGACGCGGCACGGTTGCGAAGGTGCGGGTGCGCGTCGTCACGTTGCCGAGCAGCGTTAGGAGCACCTCATTCGGCGTCCCGGCGTACTCCTTGTGATACTCGAACCGCGCGCGCTCGAAGATTTGCACGACCAACCCGGCGGACGTGTACACACTCGTTCGGGGCAGCCCGAACCGTTCGACGCCGCCGTTGCGTTCCCAGTAGAGGCGGAACGGCCCCGCGATCCAGTGCTGCGTGTCGGGGAACCAGCGCGCGTCCGGCGCGGTCGGCTTTTTCGGGTCCTCCGGCGCGACTGGTAGGGCGGACGGCCGGGCAATCGTCGCGTAGGCGCGCAATGCGTCCTTGCGTGGCCACGCCTCGCCGGAGCTGTCCCCATCGCGCCGGAAGGCGAACAAGCCCCAGTTCGTCTGCTTGTCTCCTTGCTCCTGGATTGTGAAGTCCTCCAGTTTGAACCAGAAGGCGCGCTCGACGATGTCGCGCATCTTGAGCAGCCCCGTGGACGTCTCCGAGAGGTAGGCGGACTGCTTCGCCTCCTGATTCGTCACGGGGATGATGCCGGACTCCGGTACGGGCGGGGCGGCCGCCTCCATGCCGAACTCCGTCACCCAGATTTTATTGTACCCCTCGCCCGCCTGCTCCATCACGGCGTGCATCGCGCGGACGTGGCCGGGAATGTCGGTGGCGTTCAGGTCGTACGGATGGTCCGCGACGACATCCCACGGCGCGCCGTGCCCCTTGATGAGCGGCGATGCGTAGAGTTGTCGTAGGTAGGGAACATCATAATTGTCTGGGTACGCTCCAGGAGTATTAATCAGCCCGCCGAGGAGGACGGATGCATTCGGGTTTGTGCCCTTTATCTGTGGATAGACGAGGGACATGATCGCGGCCATCCGTTCGGGGAGGACCCGCTGCTGCGCACCCTTGGTGATGAAGTCGAGTTGGGTGTTCGAGTTCGGCTCGTTGATGATCTCCCACCCCTGCACGTACCCGGTGTAGTGCCCCGCAATCTCCGCCGCGCGGTTCGCGAACCCGCGGATGAACGGGTTTGAGCCGTCCGTCTGATCCGGTAGATCATTCACTTTGTTGAGGATGTATGTATAGTTCGTGTCTCGCACGATACCGTAGGAGAGGACACCAAGAACATTCATGTTGTACCGTCGGGCGAGGTCTGTGAGAAACCAGTCGTACTTCTCGTACTTCATCTCTCCGGGGCCGGTCGGGTCGCCGTACTCGGCGAAGAACTCGACGCGCACCCACTTGACGCCTGCCGCTGCCATCTCCTTCATCATGTTTTCGAGGACGGTCTTGTTCACGTCGTTGTTGAAGTGGATGGTGTCGGTGTTGTACTCGTAGTACGGGTCGCGCCCGACGACGCCGAAGAAGCCGTCGCGATCCGGGTACGGGTCGGCCAGCGCGCTCGGCGCGGCAACCGCCGCCGGTACGAGCGGGAAAAGCATCGTCAGCAGCACTACCGCCGCGAGGATCGCACGGCACCGCCGCACGCGACCATCGGAAAACCTCATGAATACGAATGCACCCACCCGCGCGTGAACAGTATTGCTTCCATAACGAACGAACAACCTGAACGGTTGCTCTGCCGCGTGATTGCGCGATTGTGCATTGAGGTCCGAAAGGATGCAAACTTGCTATACTGTAGGAAACGATGGATTCGCGTAGGGGGCTTGACGAATGATGAAACCCGCGAGCGCGGCGTTCGATGTCGCGGATCAGGAGCGGGGCGCACTCCTCCAGCAGGTGGCGCGGCTCGACGCGCTCCATCGCATCCACCGCGCCGCCGCAGCGACGCTCGACCTTGACCTGATGCTCGTGATGGTCGTGGAGACCGTCGCCGAGGTGATGCGGAGCGATGCGTGCAGCGTCTATCTCTACGACGCCGAGCGCGCGCTGCTCGTGCTGTCAGCGGTCGTTGGGATGCCGAAGGCGGCGATTGGGCGGGCAATGCTGCGCGTCGGTGAGGGGATCACCGGCCTCTCCGCGCGGGAGCAGGTAATCATCGCGACGACGGACGCGCCCGCGCACCCCGCGTACGTCGCCCTCCCGGCGCTTGGCGAGGAGCATCTGCGTGCCCACGTCTCCGTGCCGATGGTGCTGCCCGCCGTTGGGAAGCTCGTCGGCGTCCTCAACCTGCACTTCCGCGACAGCCGCGCACTCGAAGGCGATGACCGCACCTTCCTCAGCACGGTCGCGGGGGAACTGGCGATTGCGATCGACCACGCGCGGCTCTATCAGGCAACGGATGTCGCGCTGCACCGCAAGGTCGCGGAACTCCAGACGCTCCAGAAGGTGACGGCGGTCGTCACGAGCACGCTCGATCTGAAGCGGGTGCTGGAAACCATCGCGGAGCAGGCGGCGGTGCTCGGGCAGGCTGATGTCGTCAGCATGTACGAACTCGGGCCGGACGGCGAGAGCCTGACCCTCCTCGCGGGGTATGAGGCGACGAGCGGCACGGGGGTGAATGCGGACGAGGCGGCGCGGCAGGAGGCGGTGCGGCAGGCAATGCACGCGGTGCATCTGCAACCCGATGACCCATTGCCCGTGATTGCGTCGCGCGGGTTTGATCCGGCGGGCGATGGGACGGTCTTCTGCCTGCCGCTCCGCACCGCGCACGGCACAATCGGCGGCATCTGCCTCCACTTCGACAGCGGGAGCGGGCCGGGCCGCGAGCAGATCGACCTGCTCCAGTCGTTCTGCAACACGGCGGCAATCGCCATCGAGCAGGCACGCCTCTACGACGACGCCCGCCGCTCCCTGACGATTAAATCCGCCTTGTTGCAGGAGATGCACCATCGGGTGCGGAACAACCTGCAAACCGTCGCCGCGCTACTCTCGATGCACGTCCGGCGCGCGGGCGAGCAGGCGTGGGCGCTGCCGCTCAAAGAGGCGGTGAACCGCATCCGGTCGATCGCCGCCGTCCATGACCTGCTCACCCGCGAAGACATTGGTATCACGACCGTCAACGAAGTGGCGAAGCTCGTCACGGACGAGGCGGCGACGACGCTCGTTCCGCCGGGTGCGGAATACACCTTCAGCGTCGAGGGCGAGGCGGCGGAGGTCTCCTCCCGCGAGGCGACGGTGCTCGCGATCCTGATTAATGAACTGGTGGCGAACGCGGTGCTGCACGGGCTTGAGGGGCGGATGCACGGCGTCGTCCGTGTGGCGATTGGCCTGAGCGCCGGTCAGGTGACGGTGCGTGTCGAGGACGACGGGAAGGGGTTCCCACCCAATTTCCGCGCCGACGTGGATGGCGGGCTTGGCTTGCAGATCACGCAAAATCTCGTCTCGACCGACCTGCGCGGCAGTGTGGCGTTGGAGTCAAGCCCGCTCGGTGGCGGTGCGGTCGTGCTGACGTTTGTTCCCCGCCTGGGGAACGGCTGAACAGGAAATCGGTGGGCTGAGAGTAGCACGGGTAATTATGATAGCGAGCGGAGGCACAACGTTGATCGCACGACTTTGGCGCGGCTGGGCGACGGTCGAGAACGCACACGCCTACGAGGAACTCTTTCGCGCGCGCATCCTCCCCAGCCTCCACGCCATCGACGGCTTTGCCGGGGCGCATGTGCTGCGGCGAGATGACGAGCACGCGGTGGAAATCACGACGATTACCTTTTTTGCATCGATGGAGGCGGTGCGGGCCTTTGCCGGGGACGATCCCACCGTGGCCCATGTCACACCGGAAGCCCGACAGCTCCTGACCCGGTTTGAGGAGACGGTGACCCATTACGACGTGGCGTTCTCCGCGTAAGGGAAGGGGTTTGCTAGTGGCTCGTATATGAACATTAAGAAAACTTAAACAGGTACTGGGAGCACAGGCTGAAGCCCATGCCACCAGTGGCCGGGCGCCCTTTGGGCAGATTTAGCCTGCGTCCCCGATTATTACCCAATCAAGTTGGTAAGGTTCATTTTAAGAGACGCTGATTCCCGTGCCGTGGGTCACTGTTCCGATGCACCACGCCGGTTGACCGTCTGCTGCACATGCGGCGATGAATGAATCCACCGCTTCCGGCGGGATGCAGAGCAGCAGGCCACCAGATGTTTCCGACTCCCAGAGCAGGGTGCGCGTCGTCTCATCGACCGTGTCCGCGAAGGTGACCTGCGGCACGAAGTATGCCTGATTGCGACCGTTGCCGCCGGTGCGGACGCCGCTCGCCACATACGCCCGCGCGCCGTCCAGCCACGGGAGCGCGGCGGCATCGAGTGCGAGCGCGACGCCGCTCTTGGCCGCGATCTCCGCCGCGTGGCCGAGCAGCCCGAAGCCGGTGATGTCCGTGCCGGCGCGCACGCCGATTTCCCGCGCGTGGCGCGCGGCGATGTTGTTGAGGCACTTCATGCTGGCGACGGCCCCCGCGAGGTGCGCCGCATCGGCGTGCAGGTTCTTCGCCGCCGTCGTGATCGCGCCGGTGCCGAGTGGCTTTGTCAGCACGAGCGCATCGCCCGGTCGTGCCGCCGCCTTGGTGATGATGCGGTCGGGGTGGATGACGCCGGTGACGCAGAGGCCGTACTTCGGCTCGGTGTCGCGGATCGTGTGCCCGCCCGCGATGACGGCACCGACGGACGCCATCGTGTCCGCACCGCCCTGGAAGACGCGCGCGAGAAGCGCCGCACTCAGGGTTTCCGGCCATGCCGAGACATTGAGCGCGAACCGCACCTCGCCGCCCATCGCGTAGATGTCGCTCATCGAATTCGCGGCGGCGATGGCGCCGTAATCGTACGCATCGTCCACGACGGGCGCGAAGAAATCCACCGTCTGGACGATGGCGAGATCGTCAGACAATTTGTACACCGCCGCGTCATCGCTTGTGTGCAGGCCGACGAGCAGCGCCGCCGGTGCGGCGACTGCCACGAGCGGTGCGAGAACGTGAGCCAGGTCCCCCGGCCCCAGTTTGGATGCTCAGCCCGCGCAGGCGGCGAGCGTGGTCAACCGGATTTCGTCCCGTGTCTGCATCTGCCCCTCCTTCCCGCGCGTGCGCCGCATCATCACCGTTCCGCGTGCATACTGTACCAGAAGCACGGTCGAATAGTGCGTATTCCGGTGTGTGGGCGTGCATCGATCATCGCACGCGCCTGTGCGCCTTGTATCCGTCGAACCCCACCGCTATGCTCTGGCATGGCGCGGGGTTGTATCGCCGGGAAGGGACCTGCCACTGTGTCGTTCGCCGCTCCGTCGCTTCGCCGCAACATGGAATTCCGCAAACTCTGGGCATCGCAGGGCGCGACGGTCTTCGGCTATTTCACGATCCTGATCGCCGTGCCGCTGCTGGTCTTCAGTCGCACGCACTCGGCGTGGCAGACAGGGCTGGTCGCCGCGTTCGAGACGCTCGCGTACCCGCTGGTCGCGCCGTGGGCGGGCGTCGCGGCGGATCGGATGAACCGGCGCGTCATCATGCTCACCTGCGACGCGACGCGGGCGGTGTTGTACGGCAGCATCCCGGTCGCCGCGCTCCTCGGGAACGTGACGCTCGTCCATGTCTACATCGTCGCGGGATTGGCGCCGCTCTTCACCGTGCTCTTCGATGCCTGCGCGTTGAGCACGATCACCGCGCTCGTCCGGCGTGACCAACTGGTGGAGGCGAACGCGCGCCTGCAGATCACCGTCTCCGTCGGCGCATTGGTCGGACCGTCGGTCGCGGGCCTGCTCATCACGAACATCGGCGAGGCCGCCTCGCTGATGGTGGCGTGCGTGACCTTCGCGCTCTCGTTCTGCGCGCTCGCAACCATCCGTCGCCCGTTCCAGCGGCACGATCCGGGAGCCGTGCAGGCAACGATCCGCGCGGACTTGATGGAAGGGTTGCGATTCCTCTGGCGGCAACCGATCGTGCGGGCACTCGCGGCGGTCTTGTTCGTCTTCACGCTGGCGGATGGCGGCACGTATGGCCTGCTGCCGGTGTATGCCCTCGAAGGGCTGGGCATCGGCAAGGGGCTGGTTGGGTTGCTTTACGCCGCGTCGGGCATCGGCGGCATCGCCGCAGCCTTCTCCGTCACGCGCGTGAGCGCCCGCTTCGGTATCCGCGCGATGATGATTGGCGGCTTCGGCCTCACCGGCCTGCTCACCGTCGCGCTCGCCTTCGCGCCGGGCCTCTCGATGGCGCTGCCGCTCTTCATGGCGCGCGCCTTCTGCGTCGAAATTGTCATCATCACCGTCATCTCGCTGCGGCAGCGGCTGATCCCCGATCACTTGCAGGGGCGCGTCAATATCGTCGCGCGGGCGCTCTCGATGAGTGGCTTCCCGCTCTCGTCGCTACTCGCGGGGGCGGGCATCGACCTGATCGGCGTGCGCCCGGTCTACGCGGGGCTTTCGGTCTTCATCTTCGCGTCGGCGGCGTTCGGCCTGCTCGTGCCGCGACGCGCGGAGGTCGAGCGACAAGTCGCCGCGATGCAAACGGGGCACGAACGGGACGCCAGCCGCGCCGAACCCGTCGCAGTTGCGTGATAATGGGAAGCGTTGCATCGATGGAGGGGAATTGGTCCCCGGCCTTTGTATAGGAGGGTAGTGGTATGGCGGACGAGATTCGGTACATCAACAATATCCCCGGCGGGCGCGGCGACCTGCCGTTCAGCCGGGCGACGGTCGCGAACGGGTTTGTCTGGGTCTCCGGCGTCGGCGGTGCGGATCAGCTGTCGGGCGAGTCGGGTGGGACCATCGAGGAGCAGACGCGCGGCACGATCGAGAACCTGCGGAAGATTCTCGCGGCGGCGGGGTCGTCGCTCGACCGCGTCGTCTGGATTCAGGTCGGTCTCGCGGATCCATCGGAGTACGCGCGGATGAACGCGGAGTACGTCAAGCACTTCCCCGAAGATAAGCGGCCCGCCCGCGCGACGGTGAAACTCGGTTTCGAATCCCCGAACGGGAAACTCGTGATGGCCTGCACCGCGCTTGCGGGGGACGGCACGGCATCGCGGTAACGGAACGAAGGGAGTGACAGATGGACGACAAGGTCACGGAAGACGAGATTACCGCGCGGTTGGCGAACCTCCCCGGCTGGAAGCGGGAGGGCCAAGTCATCACGCGGACGTACGAGATGAGCGACTTCGTCCGCGCGCTTGGGTTCGTCGTGGAGGTCGGGGTGCTCGCGGAGGTGGCCGGGCACCACCCGGACATCACGCTCCGGGGCTGGAACAAGGTCGATATCACCGTCAGCACCCATGATGCGGGCGCGCTGACGAAGCGCGACTTCGACCTCGCGGACAAGATTGCGACGGCGCACACGAAGCGCTGAAGCCGATGTCACCAACGCCGTAGCGGAGAGGAGCGCCGGATGCTGAACGTCGGGATCATCGGCAGCGGGAACATCGCGCAGGGGCGGCACGCGCCGGGTTGGAGCAAACTGGCGGTGCGCGGAGAGGCGCGGGTGGTCGCGGTCTCGGATGTTGACCGCGCCGCCGCCGAGGCGACCGTCGCTGTGCTGGAGCGGGACGGCAACGGCGCGGCGGTGATCTACGACGACTACCATGCACTGATCCGCGACGCGGGCGTCGATGCGGTGGACATCTGCCTGCCGCACCACCTCCACGCGGACGCGATTCTCACGGCGGTCGCGGTGGGGAAGCACATCCTGTGCGAGAAGCCGATGTGCATCTCGCTCGTCGAAGCAGACCGAATTGTGGACGCGGTCGAGCGCGCCGGGATCGTCTACATGAGCGGGCCCAATGAACTCTTTTTCCCGGCGATCACGGCGGGTAAGGAACTGCTGGATCGAGGCGGCGTCGGCACGCCATTCCTCATCCGGTCGCACGAATTTCCCTC
>JBBSII010000130.1:0-8994 GCA_038232175.1 Thermomicrobiales bacterium | reverse complement strand
GTACGAGATGCCGTCGGACCCCTACAGCGCGGAGATCGCCGCGATTGACAGCCTGAAGCCGAACGATGTGCTCGTCGCCTCCACGAACCGCTCGACGCGCACCTGTTTCTGGGGCGAACTGCTCTCGACGACGGCGCGGGCGCGCGGGGCGCGGGGCGTCGTCATCGACGGCTACGTCCGCGATGTGAGGCGCATCGAGGAGATGCGGTTCCCGATCTTCTCCACCGGGATGCGCCCGGTCGATGCGGCGGGCCGCAGCCTCGTCGTCGCGCACGGGACGCCCGTGCTCTGCGGCGGCGTGGTCGTCCACCCCGGCGACATCATCTTCGGCGACGCGGACGGCCTCGTGGTCATCCCTCGTGCGGTGGAGCAGGAGGCAATCGCGCGGGCGAAGGAGAAGGTCGCGGGGGAGGATCGGGCGCGGCTCGATCTGGAGCGCGGCGACCTCCTGCGCGATGTGTACGACCGCTACGGCGTGCTCTAAGAAAGGGAGGCGGCGCGTGCAAATCACTGCCATTCGCCCGGTCGTCGTCAACGCCCGGATGCGCAACTGGGTTTTCGTGAAGGTGGAAACGGACGCGGGCATCTCCGGCTGGGGCGAGGCGTCGCTGGAATGGAAGACACGGGGCGTCGTCGGTTGCATCGACGACCTCGCGCCGTTCGTGATCGGGCTGGACCCGCGCCGCATCGAGCATCTCTATCAGGTGATGTTCCGGCAGCCCTTCTTCCGCTCCGGCGTCGTCGGCATGTCCGCGATCAGCGGCATCGAGCAGGCGTGCTGGGACATCTTCGGCAAGTCGGTCGGGCTGCCGGTCTACCAGTTGCTCGGCGGCGCGGTGCGCGATCGCATCCGCATGTACGACCACCTCGGCGGCGGGGAGATGAACAGCCTCTACCTCCAGGACACCGAGGATCAGATGGCCGCCCGCGCCCGCGAATCGGTCGATGCGGGCTACACCGCCCTCAAGGCGCTCGTCGTGCCGCGCAGCGGGCCGCTCGAAGGGCGCGCGGCGATTGTTCGATCCGCCAGGCTGATGAAGGCGATCCGCAAGGAAGTAGGCGACGACATCGACATCATGGTCGATTTTCACGGGCGCACCGCGCCGGAGATGGCGATTCTCTACGGCGAGGCGCTCGCGCCGTACCACCCATACTTCATCGAGGAGCCGTGCCTGCCGGACAGCGCGGACGGGTTGCTGCGCGTCTCGCAGGCGCTGACAATCCCCATCGCGTCCGGCGAGCGACTGGTGACGCGCTATCAGTTCCGCGAACTGCTCGAAAAGCGCGCGGTGGCGATCATCCAGCCGGACCTCTGCCACTGCGGCGGACTCTGGGAGGCGCGGAAGATCGCGGCGATGGCCGAGACGTACTACATCTCGCTCGCGCCGCACAATCCGCTCGGCCCCATCGCCACCGTTGCGGCGATCCATTTCGGCATGGCGACGCCAAACTTCCTCATCCAAGAGGCGATCCGCGCCGATGTGCCGTGGCGCGAGCATGTCGTCACCTCCCCCGTCACGATCAAGGACGGCTACGCCACGCTCAAGGACGCGCCGGGCCTCGGTGTCGAAGTGAACGAGGAAGAAGCCGCGAAGCACCCCTTCGAGCAGGAAGTGCTGATGCGCTACTTCCACGATGACTCGTCCGTCGCGGACTGGTGAGTGGGGAGAAACCAAATGAACCGCAGAGACGCAGAGGAGACGCAAAGGGCGCAGAGAAGGAAAGTGAGAAAGGAAAGCTCATTATCTGGCGCATTCTTTCTCTTCCATCTCTGTGTTCCTCCGCGTCTCTATGGTTCAATCGGTTTGACTGTTTGACTGGCTGATACTGAGGGGGAGCGGGGATGAGTGCGAGTCAGTTTCAGGCGGGGGTGGGGCGGGTGAGCATCACGCCGCCGCTTTCCGCGCCGCACGCGAGTTGGGGCGCGCAGGTACACGTCTTCCCCGATGGGGTGGAGGCGGACCTGTGGGCAACGGTGCTTGTCGTCTCGGACGGTGCGACGATGGCGGCGTTCGTCGATCTCGACCTCGTCATCGTATCGCGCGAGGAGAGCGACGCAATCCGGGCGGCGGTGGCGCGCGTGCTTGAGATTCCCCCGGCGCGAGTGCGCTGCTCCGTGACGCACAACCACGCGGGGCCGCCGCCGAGCGCGTGGGACTGGACGGAGGAGGGTGGCGGCGCGTTGCGGGGGTATTACCGCGAACTGCCCGCCTACGCCAGTGGCGCGGCACGGCTCGCGCTGCGCGGTCTGCGCCCCGCCCGTGTCGCGGTCGGGAGCGGGGAGAGCCGGGTCGCGGTCAATCGTCGCGAGACCGCGCCGGATGGCCGCACCGTGACCGGGACGAACCCCGACGGCATCATCGACCCGCAGGTCTTCGTTGCGCGGATCGACGGCGCGGCGGGCGACCCGCTCGCCACCATCGTCGGCTACACGATGCACCCGACAACGATGGGGCCGTCGAACCGGCTCGTCAGCCCCGACTGGCCGGGCCATCTCAAGCGCACCGTCGAATCGCTGACGGGCGCGACGTGCCTCTTCGCGCAGGGCGCGACAGGCGATGTCGGCCCCGGCCCGGACGGATACACGGACGACGTGCGCGTCATCCGGCGGCGCGGCGCGGCGGTCGGGTGCGAAGCGGCGCGGGTTTACCTCGGGATGCACCTGCCCGCCGTCCGCTACGAGCATGCGCGCGTCTGGGAGTCCGGCGCGCCGCTTGGCATGTGGCAGGCGGTGCCGATTGAGGAACCTGCGCCCGTCGTGCGCGCCGTGTCGCGGCAGATTCATCTACCGGTGCGCGCGCTCCCATCGCTCGCGGAGGTGGAGGCGGATGTACAGGACGCGGTTGGCCACTTGAACGCGCTCAAGAAGCGCGATGCGCCCGCAGCCGCGATCGAGGCGGCGACGTTCCGCGCGAAGCGCGCGAACATGACCCTGTTCCGCGTGCAGACCTTCGGCGGGCGCGAGACGTTCCCCGTCGATCTGCACCTGCTACAGATCGGCCCGGCGGTCTTCACGGGGGTGGAGTGCGAGCCATTCTGCGCGATCGCGCTGGCAATCAAGGAGCAGTCACCCTTCCCACATACATGGTTCGGCGGCTACACGGGCGGCTGGTTCGGCTACGTCCCGATGCCGGACGCTTACCCCCGCGCGGGCTACGAAGTGACGACCTCGCCCTACACGCCGGATGCCGCCGCGACGCTTGTCGCGGAGACGAGCGCGGCATTGCGGGAACTGGCGGCACCCTCACGATGAGTTGACGAGTGATGCCGCGCAATGGCTGATTCCTCTGGTATGCTGGTGCGCGGGATGTGACACGATACACGAGGGCAAGTAGGTACGCGATGCGACGCGCTTCTGTGCCGTTACGAGGGACGCGGACACTGCGTGACGTGGTGCCCGATGTTCTCGCCGTGCCGGGGTATCGGCGTCTCTGGCTCTCCAGCCTGCTGTACTACCACGCCTTCCACTTCGAGATTATCACGGCGGGGTGGGTCGTGCTGGTCAAAACCGGGTCGCCGATCTCGGTCGGACTGGTCGGCTTCTGTCGCACGATCCCGATGTTCGTCTTCGGCCTGATCCTCGGCGCGGCGGCGGACCGGTTCCGGCGCACGAATGTCCTGCTCGGCGTGCAGCTCGTCGGGCTGACGGCGGCGCTCGCCCTCGCCGTGCGTTTCTCGTTTGGCGCGGCACAACTCTGGCAAATTTACGCGATTACGGGCATCCTCGGCTGTGGATGGGCGACGGATTTCTCGACGCGCCGCGCGCTCATCTCCGAGATGCACGCGCGGGATCGGGTGGTCAACGCCCTCTCGCTCGAATCGATGTCCATGCAGGGGAATAAAATCCTCGCGACCCTTCTCAGCGGCGTCTTCCTCGCAGTCAGCGGCGCGACGTTGTGCTACTGGTGGCTGACGCTGATCTACTTCCTCAACCTCCTCGCCGTCCTGCGGCTGCGGCGGTTCCTCGGTGAGGAAAAAGTGCAGCACGCCGCGCAGCGGGTGCGCCTGCTGCAACTGGTGCGCGGCGGCTGGTCCGTCGCGATGCAGACGCCGGTGATCCTCGGCGTGCTGCTCATCACCGTCGTAATGAACCTGCTTGTCTTCCCGTACCAGCAGATGATCCCGGTGATCGCGCGGGACATCCTCGCGGTCGGCCCCCGGCAGATGGGCATTCTCGCGGGCGCGGACGGCCTCGGCGCAATTGTCGTCGGGGCGATGCTCGCGCGGCGCGCGCGGCCATCGCGTCACGGCATCCTTTTCCTCTGTGGCGCGTTCGGCGTCTGCGCGCTCGTGATCGGGCTTGCGCTGTCGCGGATTTTCGCGCTCTCATGGGGCATTCAGATCGCGCTCGGCATCTGCTCCGGTGCATTCGGCGCGATGCAGCCCGTGCTGATCCTCAACATGGTGGATGTGGCGATGCGCGCCCGCGCGATGGGGATGCTCGCGATGGCGATTGGCGTCGGCCCCTTCGGCATCCTGCTCACCGGCGTCCTCAGTTCCACCATCGGCGCGACGTGGACGATCAGCGCGATGGCGCTCGTCGCCCTTGTGCTCATGGCGGGCATCATCACCCGCAGCCGCACGCTCCTCGCCGCGTGAAGGGGCGGGTGCCCTTTGGGCAGATGTGGTTCAATCGTTTCCCGTTCTACTACGATGCGCGCTGTCAAACGCCGTGAAGTTGAGGAGAATGCACAATGCCAGACCGTCTCAGCCTGAGTATCGACCGCAATGCCCCGGTGCCGATGCGCGACGGGACGACGCTGTACGCCGATGTTTACCATCCCTCCGGCCCTGGCCCGTACCCGACGCTCCTGCAACGGACGCCATACGATAAGCAGAACCCCGCCGCGAACATGCCGTTCATCCTGCGGGCGATGGCGCGTGGGTACGCCGTCGTCGTGCAGGATGTGCGCGGGCGGTTCGAGTCCGAGGGTGCGTTCCGCGCCTTCGTTAACGAGCGGCAGGATGGCTACGACACCATCGAGTGGCTCGTCGCGCAGTCCTGGTGCAACGGCGCGGTCGGCATGTTCGGCGGCTCGTATGTTGGCCTGACGCAGTGGCAGGCGGCGATAAGTGGACATCCCGCGCTCAAGGCGCTCGCCCCGAGTATCACCGCCGCCGACTACCACAATGGCTGGGCCTATCAGGGCGGCGCGTTCGAACTCGGCTTCAACCTCTCGTGGACGCTCGGCGCGCTCTCCGTGAACACCCTCCTGAAGAAGCGCGCCCGCGACCCGTCCCTGGAGTCAACGTGGCAGACGCTCATGAGTAGCGTCGACGCGATGCCGGAGGAGTTTGCGCGCCTGCCGCTCGCGGGGCACCCGATCCTCGCGGCGTTCGCGCCCTACTACGACGAGTGGATCAACCACCCGATGTATGACGACTACTGGGCGAACCTCGACGTCTCGACGCGGTACGGATCGCTCAACGTCGCCGCGCTCAACATTGGCGGCTGGAGCGACATCTTCCTGCAAGGGACGCTCGACAACTTCGCCGGGATGCGCGCGCAGGCGCCCGCCGAGGTGCATGACCGGCAGCGGCTACTCGTTGGCCCGTGGAATCACGGTGGCATGGTGCGCGGCAACCCGATTGGCGATATTGACTTCGGGATGCGCTCCACGGGGAGCGTGATCGACGTGGACGGCATCCATCTGCGCTGGTTCGACCGCTGGCTGCGCGGCGAGGAGAACGGCGTGGACGGCGAAGCGCCCGTGCGGCTCTTCGTCATGGGGTCGAACGAGTGGCGCGACGAGCGGGAATGGCCGCTCGCCCGCACCGACTGGCAGGAGTGGTTCCTCCGCAGCGACAGCAGGGCGAACACGCTCAATGGCGACGGCGCGCTCAGCCGCGAATCGCCGCCTGCGGAGCCACCGGACACCTACGTCTACAACCCGCGAAACCCCGTCCCGACGATGGGCGGTGGCCTCTGTTGCAATCAGGTCTTCACGCTCGGCGGCGCGTACGATCAGCGGGCCGTCGAGGCGCGGGAGGATGTGCTGGTCTACACCACGCCGCCGCTCGAACAGCCCGTCGAAGTGACCGGGCCAATCAAGTTGATCCTCCACGCCAGCACGAGCGCGACGGACACGGACTGGACGGCGAAATTGGTGGATGTGTCGCCCTGTGGCCACGCCCGCAATCTGACCGACGGCATCCTTCGCGCCCGCTTCCGCGCGTCGATGCGCGAGGGAACGCTGCTCACACCCGGCGAGGTCGTGCGATACGAGATCGACCTCTGGTCCACGAGCAACACCTTCCTGCCCGGCCATCGCATCCGCTTGGAAGTCTCCAGCAGCAACTTCCCGCGCTTCGACCGCAACCCAAACACCGGCGAACTCCCCGGCCGCTCCGCCGAAATGGTCAGCGCGTTGCAGACTGTCTTCCACTCGTCAGAGTACCCATCGCGTCTGATTCTACCGGTGATTCCGACGGTGTAGCGGACGATTCATTCCATCCCCGGCGCACCGGCGTTATGCGGACACGCCCTCGCTCCCGTGGTCCGCGAGTATGGCGCGTAGCACCCGTGTATTCCAGACCGCCATGCCGCAGCCGAAGAAGTGCTTCTGATCCAATGTCCAGATCACGGTTTTCGTGGTGAGCGCGAGAGCAACAGTATGCCAATCATCGGGATCGTCGGGAATGCGTTGGCGCGCTTCCCGCTCGTAGCGGGTGCAACTCGGCTCGTCAATAACCGCACAGAGAGATGCGTAAACGAACACGGTCGTCTCTAGCAATTCATGTGCGAGTTCCGCCCCAAGTCGCCCACCGCGTATCCAGCCCTCGACCTTACGATCGAGCACATACATCGCCTCATCCATGTATATTCAGCGATGTAGAGCGTTCTGAGCGTCGGATGGAGAAGGAGCGATTGCGACGCACCCGCCTCGCTGTCTATCTCGCTCACGAGGACATTTGCATCAATCGTTAGATTCATCCTCTGTCCGTTCAAACATGAATGTGTCCACCAATTCCTCGCGGGTAATGTCGCTCTCGCGTAGTACTCGCTCAATGATTGCGTGGAACTGTTCGAGTGCTTCCGCGACCTTCGCCCGATCTACCTGCTGCACGGGTACGTAGATGCCGAGCACCTGGCCATGCCGCTCGATGATGATTGGCTCGCTGCCCTTCAATTTCTCGGCGAGATCGCCGCGCAGTTCGCGGACGCCGACGTGTTTGACGCTCATCTGAAGCCTCCAGGATTGTGTACGCACCGCCTGTGTACGCAATACACCGCCCTCGCCCGTCGCACAAGGCGTGTCAGGCTGGATGTCTGACCGGGATGATGAGAGGATAGTCGCAACGACCGGATATTCCGAGGGAAGAGGAGGATTCCATGGCGATTCGCATTGTCACCGGGGGCATCGCGCAGGAGACGAACACATTCCAGTGGGAGCCGACGACGCTGACCGATTTCCAGAAGGGGTCGAGCGGCATCGTGCGGCGTGATGGCATCATCGCGATGGAGGGGACGGGGACGATCTACGGCGGCATCGTCGCGGAGGCGAAGCGGCAAGGGGTCGAACTGATTCCGACGACATACGGCCACGCGGTGCCGGGCGGGCGCGTCTCGCGCGAGGCGTTCGAGACGATGCGGGACGAAATTCTCGCGGGTATCCGCGCCGCGCTGCCGGTGGACGGCGTGCTGCTCGGCATTCACGGCGCGATGGCGCTGGAGCACAACGACGATGGCGAGGGGCCGCTGATCACGGCGGTGCGCGAACTCGTCGGGCCGGACGTGCCCATCGTCGCGCCGCTCGACCTGCACACGAACCTCTCGGACATGATGATGGCAGAGGCGACGGCGTTCGTCGGCTACAAGGAGTACCCGCACATCGACACGCCGGAGACGGGCGCGCGGGCGCTGCAAATTCTCGTCGCGACGATCACGGGTGAGATCGCGCCGACGATGGCGCACGTCCGCCTGCCGTTGATCGCCCCGAACCAGTCGATGGTGACGACGTGGCAATCGCCGCTGAAGATCGCGATTGACCGCGCGCGGGAGATCGAGCGGGAGCCGGGCGTCGTCGCGGCGACGGTGCTCGGCGGCTTCCCCTTCTCCGACACCCCGTTCACCGGCGTCGCGACGATTGTCGTCACCGACAACGCCCCCGCGCTCGCCAAACGGTACGCGAACGAACTGGCGAGCATCTGCTGGGAGCGACGCACGGACTTCACGATCCACCCGACGCCGGTGGACACCGCGATTGCCGAGGCGATGGCGGGAGCGTCGGGGAGCGTCTACGTGCTCGCGGACATTTCCGATTCGGGCGCGAGTGGCACGGCGGGCGATGGGACGGCGGTGCTGCGCGGCCTGCTCGCGGCGCGGGCGCGCTCCGCATCGGTCGCGCAGATCATGGATCGGGAGGCGGTCGCCGCGTGCATCGCCGCCGGGGTCGGCAGCACCGTGACGCTCAGCGTCGGCGGCAAGCATGACGGCCTGCACGGTGACCCGGTGGCGGTGACGGGGATGGTGCGCCTGATCCACGAGGGGCATTTCCCGATTGCCGGGCCGATGGGCGGCGGCACCATCGCGAGCCGGGGGACGACGATTGTGCTGGAGATCGACGGGCCGGGCGGCATCGAATTGCAACTGACCGAATTGCGCGGCCACCCGCACGACCTCAACTTTTTCCGCGCCTTCGGCATCGAGCCGACGGAGCGGCGCATCCTCGTCCTGAAGAGCGCCGCGCACTTCCGCGCCGCCTTCGAGCCAATCGCAACGAAAGTGATCGAAGTCGAAGCGCCCGGCATCAGCAGCCCGGACTTACACACGTTCCCGTACGAGCGCCTCCGCCGCCCGGTCTACCCGCTTGACCCCGATACGCGGTGGTCGCCAGGGGAGACAGTAGCGAGTAACGAGTAACGAGTAACAAGTAATACTCTTTCGTGATAGTGGTGGCGTGATGCCCGCGTAGGGGCGATGCTCGAATCGCCCTCCCTGACGCCGCGATGATGGCGAACGGCGTGCAACGGGAGAGGCCGGGGAGGGCGATT
>JBBSII010000129.1:0-9006 GCA_038232175.1 Thermomicrobiales bacterium | reverse complement strand
CCCTCCCTCACCCGCCGTTGCGGGCCACCGGCGTCCTTTGGCACCGGCGGGGGAGGGCTATCCTCCCATCGCCCCTACGCAGCGAAACCAATTCTATCGCGAAGTCGCTCTCGCGTAGTGGCGGTACCTCGTTACTTTCAACTCGCTACTCGTTACTCCCCACTGGTTCCAGCCGCTGCGTCTCGGTGGCATCGGCGGTGACGGCCTCCCATGAGTAGCGCATCGGTAGGAGGCGTTGCTCGCTCCACGCGATGCGCTGATCGGCGTAGTGCGGGCTGCCGGGGTGGCCGTTCGCGCCGAGCGGGACAACCCAGCCGCTCTTGTCCCAGTCTGCGAGGTCGAAGCAGTAGCGGTTCACGGAAAGCCCCGTGACGGTGAAGTCGCCCGCGCCCAGGCCGCCGTAGCCGCCGACCTGCGGTGTGTCGCTATCTCCACCGACACTGACGGTGGGCGGGTTTAGCAATTCTTTCAGTTCGGGAAAGGTCGCGGCGAGCGTGTGCTGTGGCGCGGTACGGTGGATGCGGCCCCACTGCCACATCGCTATCTCCGGCCCGCACCGCTCCGTCAGCCATGCGATGGCGCGAGTGAGCGCATCCGACAGGACGGACTCCCACGTCGCGCCCTCCGGCAGGAGCGTTGTGTCGCCCGCGTGCATCAGCGCAAGCGTTGTCGCGCGGAGGCGGGCGGCGAAGGGGAGCAGTTCGAGCACATCCTTCCGGCGCGGGCTGCGCACGAGGGGTGCGAGGTACGGCCCCTCCATCAGGATGCCGATGACGCACTCGCGCCAGGCCGCGCAGATCGACGCCGGGATGCTCTCCGGCCCCATCGTGCCGTCCCACGCCTGCATCAGCGCCTTCGCTTCCGCCGCGCGCTCGTTCTGTGGTGCGACGCGGTCGAGCATTGCGACCATCATCTGGCTCGGGATGGACCGCCTCTCCGCATGGATGGATTCCATCTCCGCGATCGTCGCACCCATCGTGTCGCGCAGGCGGTCGGTGATGCGGTCGGCGCGGTACGGCGGCGCGAAGTCGAGGCAGATCGGGTACGGGTAGTCGTCGCCGACGATGCGGTTGTTCGCGGTGACGAAGAAGCCGGTCTCCGGGTTCGTCATGCGCGGCAGGTCCGCGTGCGGGATGCGGCCCTGCCATTCGTGCTCGCCCGTCCACCCCGGCACTGGGAGCCAGAAGTTCGCCTGCGAGCGGAGGGGGATCTCGCCGCGCGTCAGGTAGCCGATCGTGCCGTTCTTGTCCGCCATCAGGAAGTTGTTCGCCGGGTCGACCCAATCGCGCATCTTCGCGTCGAGGTCCTCCACGCTCGTCGCCGAGAGCATCGGCAGGAAGGTCTCGAAGCCCATGTTTGGCCCCGCTGTCGCGCTGTACCGCATCGCGACGGCGACGCCGCTCGCCGGGTCGCCGATCGTCACGGGGCCGTGATGCGTCACGGTCACGTCGATCGCGACCGATTCCGCGCCGCGCACGGCGATGGTCTCGTGGTGCCGCTCCGCCGCGCGCCACTCGCCCCTGAATTCGTAGCGGGTCGGATCGCCGGGGGCGAACTTCTCGATGTAAAGATCCTGATAGTCGGCGGAGGCGTGCGTGATGCACCACGCGACGCGCGCGTTGTGCCCGAAGTGCGCGAAGGCGGGCACGCCACCGAAGGAGTAGCCGATCACGTCGAATTCCGGGCAAACGAGGTGATTCTGGTAGTAAACACTCGGCGTGTCGAGGGCGCGGTGCGAGTCGCCGCAGAGGAGCGGCATACCGGACGCCGTGCGCGTGCCGTGCACCACCCAACTGTTGCTCCCCGATCCCCAATCCCACGCGCCCGCCATCGCCTCGACCGCGAGTGTGAGGTCCGCCGTTCCATCAGGGACGCCTGTGTAATCCGCGCCCGGCGGGATAATCAGCATGCCGGGCACCGCCGCGCCCGCGCGCAGTTTCGCGATCATCTCTGGCCCGCCGACGCTCAGTTGCCGCGCCCGCCAGAGTTTCTGTCCCCAGACGCCCATCAGGACATGCCGCACCTTGTAGACCGCGATGGAGTGCCACGGCTGCCACGGCTCCGGCGTTGTCTCTGTCAGATGATACTCAACGGGCAGAACGGTCGTCGTCTCGATGAAGGCGTTCACGCCCGCCGCGTATGCGTCGAACATCGCGCGGGTGTTGGGGGAGAAGGCGGCGTAGTCGGCCTGCGCGCTCGGGCCAAGCCGCAGGCGGCGCATCAGGATGTCGTGCTCCAACCCGCCCGGCCCCGCAACTTCCGCCCACTGCCCGGTGGCGCGGCGGCGGTCGTACTCCATCTGCCAGAGCCGGTCCTGCGCGTGGACGTACCCCTGTGCGAAGAATGCATCGTGCACCGACCCCGCGCGAATGTGCGGGATGCCGAGCGAATCGCGCACGACCTCCACCGCCCCATCGAGGCCCGTCAGTGTCACCGTGCCCGTATGATCCGGGATCGCCGCCTGCATATTGCCCAAAAAGCCCCCGCGCTCGTCCTTCCGCATCGCCACGCTTTCCCCCTCTCGCTCTTTGGCGTCTATCCGTGCTCAGGCAGGCACGATAACACAGCGCGCCGGGGCACGATAGCGTCCGCAAGAGGAGGATGTTATCAGGCGGGCTTGCCGATTTGCCCCGTATGGGCGAGCGCGCCGATCATGTTGAGGATGAGCCGCGCCGCGAGGAAACTCGTGATGTTGCCGACATCGAGTGCGGGGGCGACCTCGACGAAATCGAAGCCGACCACGTTGCCCCTCGTCGCGATGCCACGCAGGAGGTTCGTCGCCTCGTAGTACGTCACGCCACCGAAGGCGAGCGCCCGCGTGCCGGGCGCGATTGCGGGGTCGAGGCCGTCCGCATCAAACGTGACGTAGTACCGCTCCGCCGCCGGGATCCGGGCGAGCGCCGCCTCGACGCCGATCCGATGCAACTCCTCCGCGCCGATCAGGACGCTCCCGTACGCGCGGGCGTCATCGAATTCGATCTGTCGCCCGCTGCCGACGGAGCGCAGCCCGATCTGCGCCATGCCGCGCACCCAGGGCAATTCCGACGCCCGGCGCATCGGGCTGCTCAGGCCGTCGCGCACCCCGTTGCGCTCGTCCCGCCAGTCGAGATGCGCGTCGATCTGCACGAGGCAGAACGGCTCCCGACCCTCGTATGCCCGGTGGATGGGGATGGGGATCGCATGGTCGCCGCCGAGGACGACCGGCACCACGCCGCGATCGAGGATGGCGCGGATGACGGCGGTGGCCGCCCGATCATTCGCCTCGAACGCGCCCGGCATCATCGCGACATCGCCGCAATCCACGATCCGGACGATGCGTCCCGCGAAGATCTCCCCGCCGAAGTCGTAGTCGTAGTGCGTCAGGAAGCGCGCGGGGCGCAGCGATTGCGCGCGGATGGCGTCCGGCGCGGTGCTGCAATCGCCGCGCGATGCCGCCATGTCATACGGCGTGCTGAACGGGATACCGATGACCGCGATGTCCGCATCGAGCGCGGCGAGGCCCGTGCAGCGCGGCATATCCAGAAACGTCGGCTTCCCATTCGGAACGGGCTGAAGTCCATCACGCATTACGCGCCTCCCACATTAACCACGAAGACACGAAGAGCGCGAAGTGGGGAAGAAGAGATTGAAACGCTCTTTTTCTCTTCTCTCCTTCGTGCTCTTCGTGTCTTCGTGGTTCAAAATCTTTACATGTTCCGCATTGTTGGGTCGAGGACGTCGCGCAACCAGTCACCGATGCGGCTGACGGAGATCGTCGTCAGCGTCAGGAGGATGCCGGGGAAGGTGCTGATCCACCAGGCGGTGTTCAGGTATTCGCGCCCCTCGCCGAGCATCCCGCCCCACGAGGCAGTCGGGGGTTGCACGCCGAGGCCGAGGAACGAGAGCGTGCTTTCGAGGATGATCGTCCGCGCGAGATCGAGCGAGCCGACGACGATCAGCGAGGCGGCGATGTTCGGCAGGATATGCCGGAAGAGGATGCGGCCCGCCATCGCGCCGAGCGCGCGCTCCGCCGTGACGAAGTCGCGCTCCTTGACCGCGAGCACCTGTGCCCGCGCGATCCGGGCATACGTCACCCAGCCGCTGATGCCGACGACGATAATCAGGTTTCGCAGCGACGGGCCGAGCACGGCGATCACGGCGATGGCGAGAAGGATGAAGGGGAAGGCGAGCTGCATGTCGCCGAGCGTCATGATCGCCTCATCCAGCCAACCGCCGACATAGCCCGCAATTAGCCCCAAGAGCGAGCCGAAGCATCCGCCGATCAGGACCGCCAGGAAGCCGACGGTTAGCGAGATGCGTGCGCCGTAGAGCATCCGCGAGAGGACATCGCGCCCGATCTGGTCTGACCCGAGCGGGTACGTCTTGTCGTCGGAGAGGAACGCGGGTGCGTGCAGGCGGCCGGAGAGCGTGCCCTTCGTCGGATCGTACGGCGCGAGCACGGGCGCGAAGATGGCGATGAGCACGACGAGCAGCAGGAAGCCCATGAAGAACCAGACGGGCAGCGGGACGCGCGCCCGCCGTCGTTTGCCGGTGCGCGGGGCCGCGTCATCCGCGAAGGCGGCGAGGGTAGCCGCGCCGCCGGTTGGTTGGATCGTCTCACCGCGCGTCGCCATCGTCCGCTCCCTCATGCATTCCGGATACGCGGATCGAGCCGCCCGTAGAGCAGGTCCGTCGCGAGGTTGACGAGCACGAAGGCGACGGCGGCGAGGAAAACGGTCGCCTGCACAACGGGATAATCGCGGTTGCGGATCGCGTCAATGGCGAGCCGCCCCATCCCCGGCCAGGAGAAGATCGTCTCCGTGACGACCGCGCCGCCCAGGAGCGCGCCGAACTGCAACCCCATGATCGTGATGACGGGGACGAGCGCATTGCGGAAGCCGTGCGCGAGGGTGACGACGCGGGGGGCAAGCCCCTTCGCCCGCGCCGTGCGGATGAACTCCTGCCCCATCGTCTCCAGCATCGCGGAGCGCGTCAGCCGCGCGATCGAGGCCATCGCGAAGGTGCCGAGCGTGATCGTCGGCATGACGAGGTGCGAAATCCCGCCCCGCCCGCCGACCGGGAAGAGATGGAACCGCACGGAGAAGAAGAGGATGAGCAGGATGCCGAGGTAGAAGGTCGGCAGCGCCTGACCGATCACCGCGATGGTCATCGTCAGATTGTCCACGAAACTGCGGGGCCGCACGCCCGCCATGATGCCGAGCGGCAGCCCGACGATGATCGCGAAGAGGAACGACGAGAGGGCGAGCGTGATCGTCGCGGGGAGCCGACCGAGGGCGAGGCCGAACGCCGGTTCGTGCTGCCGGATCGAGTCGCCGAGGTCGCCGTGCGCCGCCCGGCCGAGGAAGACGGCGTACTGCACAGGCAGCGGGTCGTTGAGGCCATAGCGGTCGCGCACGCGCTGGATCTCCGCCGGTGGGGCGTCCGGCGGGAGGATGAGCGTGATCGGGTCGCCCGACAGGCGGGTGACGAAGAAGACGATCGTGCTGACACCCCAGAGGACGATGATCGTCCGAATGAGACGCCGGAGAAGAAATTGCCCCATCGGTCGCTAACCCGTCACGAAGTTGAAGTTCTCCTTGCGGAGGTTGAGGTAGCTATTCCCGTAGTACCGGAAGTTGAGGTAGTTCGCCGCCCCATAGGAGATCACGGGCTGGAGGATCGGGATCCACGGGAAGTTCTCGCGGAAGATCTCGTTCATCCGCTTGTAGTCCTTCAGGCGAAGGTTGGCATCGAGCGACGTGCGCCCCTCCGCGCCCAGTCTGTCCCACTCCTCGTCGCGCCAGTAATCCTGCGGGCCGCCGGGGCCGAGAAGCCGCCACATCATGCCGTCCGGGTCGAGCACCGTGCTCGTCGGGTCGGTCCACCACATCCCCTTGAAACTCTTGTTGGTGTTCTTCTGGGCGCGGACGGAAATCTCGATCAACTCCGCCTTCGCGTTGACGCCGACATCCTTCCACATCTGGATGATCGCCTCCGCCATCTGGCGGTCATTGGCGATGTACCCCTGCGTCGTCTCGATGATGATTTCCTCGTTGTTGTAGTTCGCCTGCTTGAGGAGCGCCTTCGCTTTGGTCGGGTCGTAGGCGAGCGGCGGGAGGGTGTCATCGTAGGCGAAGTCGCCCTTCGAGATGCCGCCGTTCGGCACGAGACCCTGACCGCGGAAAATTTCCTTGATGATGGACTGCCGGTCCACGGCGAAGGCAAGCGCCTGCTTGACGAGTTTGTTGGAGAGCGGCGCGACTTTGGAGTTCACGCCGAGCGCCCAAAGCCCGGCGAAGAGCGCCGGTTCCGTCCGCGTCTTGCCACTCTTGTTCACCTGGTCGGTCTGATCCGGCGGGATATTGGACGCGAGGTCCGACTCGCCGGAGATGAGCGAGGCGACGCGCGAGGCTGTCTCCGGGCGGGGCTTAATCGTAATTTTGCCGATGGCCGGTGCGCCGCCCCAGTATGCCGTATTCGCTTCGAGCACGACGCGGTCGTCCTTCACCTGCTCGACGAACTTGTAGGGGCCGGAGCCGATCGGCTTGGCAGCGAACCCGGTCGTCACCTGTTGGAAATACTTGGCGGGCATGATCTGCCCGCCATAAAAGGCGAGCCGCGCGGGCAGCAGCGGATCTGGCTGCTTCGTGTTGAAAACGACGGTGTAATCGTCCGGCGCCTCGATCTTGTCGATGGTCGTGAAGACCGTGGAGACGAGCGTCTTCGCGTTCGGGTCGTACGTCCGCTCGATGGTGAATTTGACGTCCGCCGCCGTCAGCGGGTCGCCATTGTGGAATTTGACATCCTTGCGCAGTTTGAACGTCCACTGCTTGTCGCCCGTCGTCTTCCATTCGGTTGCCAGCATCGGCTGCAACTGATTGTTGACATCCCGGAAGATCAGATTGTCGAAGATGTTGAAGGTCGCGTTCGTGTCGTTCCCGTTGGTCGAAAGGTGCGGGTCGAGCGTGACGATGTCCGCACCCTGGACGAAGATGATCTCCTTCTTGCCCGCCGGCGCGGGGACGCGCGCCGTGATTGCCGTCGGGAGACCGGCTGCGGACGCATTCGTACCCGCTGTGGGTGTGGCGGCGGCCGTGCCGCCCGCTGTCGTCGCGGGGGATGCGGCGGTCGTGCCGCTCGGCGCGCTTCCGGTCACCTTCGTCGCGGCGGTCGGCGGCGCTGCTGTCGTCGGCGCGCTCGTGGCGGGGCTTGGCCCCTCCTTCGACCCGCCGCACGCCGCGAGGATGCTCCCCGCCGCCACAGCCGCTCCGCCCGCACTCATCCAGCGCAGGAATGATCGCCGTGTTACGGTTGATTGCTCGCGCATTGGTTCTTCCTCCTGTTATCCACGCATCATATCCCCGCCATTGGTAGGCGGCGAATAATTTATCTCTCTATCTCGCTCGTCTAGGATAGCATGGATTCACAAAAGAATATTACGAACCGCCAGTCCCTCTTTGCTCTGGCTCGATGATTGTCGCTGTCGGTATTTCCATCGATGTGGCGTCGGGCGTCCGTGGCCGATTCATCACGCGGTCGGCGCGCTCGCGCCACCAGTGAAGGGCGGTGCCGAGGATGCCACGCCGGAAGCCGAGGACGATCACCGCGAAGACAAGCCCCGTGACGACGCCGAGCAGTTCGGGCCGCTTGGAGAGCCAGTCGCGCAACAGGAGCACGATCACCGCGCCGACAACGCCGCCCCAGAGTATGCCGACGCCGCCGAGGATCGTCATAATGACGACGAGGCCGGAGGTCGTCCAGCGGGCGTATTCGAGGTCCGCGAGGCCACGGCTGACGGCGAAGAGCGACCCCGCCAGCCCCGCCAGCCCCGCCGAGATGACGAAGCCGATCAACTTGTACCAGCGGGTGGGGTAGCCGAGCGCCTGCGCCCGCGCTTCGTTGTCCCGGATCGCGACGAGGACATGCCCGAACGGCGAGTGCACGACGCGGAACGCGAGCAGATAGCCGACGACCGCGAACGGGAGCGCGGCGTAGTAGAAAGCCGTCGCGCTCGAAAGATCGACGCCGGGGAAGGTGCGCGGGATGCTCTGCAGGCCATTCTCACCCCCGGTGACGCCCCGCCACTGGTTGATGACGTAGTAGATCATCTGCGCGAAGGCGAGCGTGACCATCGCGAAGTAGATCCCCTGTCGGCGGATCGAGAGGTAGCCGATGGGGACTGCCAAAAGAATCGCGACGATGGTGCCGATCAGGATGGCGACGGGGAACGAGACGCCCATCCGCTTGGCGACGATGCCCGCGACGTACGCGCCGCTCCCCCAGAAGGCGGCGTGCCCGAACGAGAGCAGCCCGCCGAACCCAAGCAGCAAATCCACCGAGATCGCGAACAACCCCCAGAGCACGATGTCGAGCGCCAGCACCGGGTAGATGAGGTGCGGCAGGAGCAGCGCGAGCACGAGGACGATACCATATGCGGCGAGACGCGGTGGAGAGAGCTTCGTCATCATCTGGTCACGCCCCCTCCGGACTGCCGAACAGCCCGGCGGGGCGCACGAGCAGGATCACCGCCATAACGATGAAGACGAGCGTCGTCGAGATTTGCGAGTAGTACGCCTCACCGAGCGCGCTCGCGACGCCGATCACCAGCCCCGCGACGACCGATCCGGCGATCGACCCCATCCCGCCGATGACGACGACCGCGAAAATGACGATGATGAGGTCCTCCCCCATGCTCGGCTTTACCTGCTGCATCGGCGCGGCGAGCACCCCGCCGAGCGCGGCGAGCGCGACGCCGAAGCCGAAGACTGGCGTGATCCAGCGGTCCACATTGACGCCGAGGGCGCGCGTCAGGGCAGGCTTCTCCGTCGAGGCGCGGACGACCATGCCGACCCGCGTCCGCTCGACGACGTACCAGACGACCGCGCAGACGATGAGCGAGAAGAGGATGACGAAGAGCCGGTAGGTGGGGTAGAACGTCGGGCCGATGTGCTTGACGCCCGCGAGCAAGGGGGACGTGACGCGGTACGGCTTCCCCTGCACGCCGTATCGGAGGCGCATCGCGTCCTG
>JBBSII010000128.1:0-9012 GCA_038232175.1 Thermomicrobiales bacterium | reverse complement strand
CCAATCATGCCGCCGCCGTATTGGTACCGACTGAAACGGAGCGCGCTCCCCTTCGCCGGCACCGCGCCGAAGGCGTAGACATTGCCGTCCGGCTGGAGGAGCGCCGGGCCGAGTGTCAGCGTGCCGTCCAATGCGTCCAGGGTGAAGGTGCGGTCATCGGGGCCGGATTCGCCGAAATCTCCCACCTCCAGCCACCGCTCCTCACCGCCGCCCGGTCGCTCAATCGTGAGCGTATCCGCCAGCGGATTGCGGGAGAGAAGCGGTGTGTGAAGCAGGCGGAAGGTCTGCCCCGGTGTGCCGTCGCTCTGCCCGAGCGCTTCGTTACGGATCGTGATCGCGTGACGCGCGTTCGTCGTGCCGCCACGCGCCTCGACGCGGATCTGCTCCAGATCGGGCGATACCCGGTAGGAGTTCCCGCTCGCCTGTGCGGGCGTCAGACGGCAGCGTAGCCAGTAGGCGTGCATCCCCTGCCAATCGCGCTGAGCCATGGCCGGTGTGCGCAGGATGATCTCGCCGGACCGGTTGAAGCCGAGCGTTCCGTCGTGTTCGAGCACGCACGGCACCCACGGTGTCTGCCCGCCCTGCCAGACCTGCCACTCCACGGGCGGGTTGTACGGGTCCACGCCCGCGCCACCCGCCTGCTCGCACGTCATCACGAGCGCGAGCACATGATGGCTGTGATCGGCCGTGAAGGCGAGATAGAAGGCGTTGTCCGGCTGGAGCGACGGGGGGAAAAGGGGGATGCGCTGGCCCGGCAGCGAGAGTTGGCGCAGGTCGTGCGCGAGCCAACTCGCGCTCGGGGCATTCCCGCCGGTGAATGCGCCCGCGATCAGCGGGGGCCGGACGGTGAGGGCGGTTTCCGTCGTGAAGACGATCGCCTGATCGGTCTCCGTGCGGATCGTGGCGACCTCGGTGTCCGCCGGGATCGTAATCTCGCTCGGCTGCGCGGCCGAGAGATAGAAGGTGACGGCGGCGCGGGCGGCGCGCGGCGCCTCCAACCGGACGCCGATCAGGTCCAGGAAATTGATGTAGAGCTTGTCGGGCACCTGATTGACGCGGTAGAGGAGCATGTCCGTCATCCAGGCGAACAACTCGATCAGTGTCACGCCGGGGTCGCTGACGTTGTGGTCCGTCCATTCCGGGCAATAGCGTGGGATCAGCCGCTTGGCTTCATCCACGATATCCTGGAAGCGGCGGTCATCGAGCTTAGGTGTTGGCAAAGGCATAGCGCGTCCTTACCCTCCCGGGGTTACTGCGTGCTCGATGACCGCAGAGATTCCTCACTCGCGGCCCCTCTCCCTTGCGCGCAAAGGAGAGGGGTAACGCGCGCGTCGTGTCGTGGCGCAGTGGGCGAGAACGCATACGCCCCTCTCACCCTTCCCCGCTCGATGGCGACTCGTCTGGGATGCGATAGAACGGGAAGACCAGCGTTCGGCGGTCGTACGTCGCCTTGATTTGATAGGTGATGTCGACGAGCAGCCGCCCATTATCCTCCGGATCGGGGCGCGCGTTCACGTCCCGTACCTCGATGCGCGGCTCCCACATCCCCAACGCCTCCTCGACGTAGTAGGCGGCGAGGCCGGCGGTCGTCGGAGTGTTCGGCGCGAAAATAAGATCATGGAGCCGGGAGCCGAACTCCGGGCGCATCACCCGCTGCCCTTTCGGAGTGAGGAGGATGATGCGGATTGCCTCCTCGATATCCCGCTCGTGCCGTGCGAGGGCGATGCGGCCGCGCGCGTCCACACCGACCGGGAAGGCCCAGCCAACACCGAGCAAATCCGCCGTTGCGTCCCGTCCGTTCATCCGATCATCACCGTCCCCACCGCCACGACGGTGCCGACCGGCATATCGACCGGATCATTGCAGGTGAGCGCCGTGTCGCCATTGCGCGCCGCCGGCTTGCCATTGATCAGCACGGTCGGGCTGCCGACGATGATCTGCCCCATGTTGCTCGGCGGCTTCGCGAACGGCCCGCCGAGCGGGATATGCGGCGGTGTGTTCGTCGCGGTGCTGCCGAGGGTGGCGGCGGCCCGCCCCATGATGCGGACATTCGCGCTCACGTTCCCGTTGATGATCCCGGCGAAGGGGTGTGGCACGGGCGTCGGCACCGGCACGCCGGCCGCAGCGGGGATGAGGATGATATGAATGTCCGTGGCGACGACTTGATCGCCCATTTTTGCCGCTGGCTGCCCCACGCGCCGCTCCGATCTTCATGCTAATTCAGATTGATGACCGCACCCTTGATCTCCACTTGCCCCGACGCCTTCAGGCTGAGATTCCCGTCCGTTTCCAGGCTCAGGCCGGCTTGCGCCTTGACTTTCGCGCTGCCCTTCACCTCGATCGTCAGCGTGTTCGACCCGGTATCGAGGGCGATCGTGTTCCCGTTCTTGTCCTCGATTGTGATACCCCCGCCGCCATCGCTGTCATCGAGTGTGATCGTGTGCCCCGTGCGCGAGCGGATGATCCGCTTCTGCACCTTCCCGCCGCCGATCACCTCGCCGCTCTTCTTCGGCGGTGCATCCTGCCCATTCCAGAGGCCGCCGAGGATGTACGGGAAGTGGATATCCCCCTGCTCGAAGGCGACGAACACCTCGTCGTTGACCTCCGGGAGGAACTGCATGCCACGATCCGCCCCACCGCCCGGCACGACGACGCGCGCCCACGCGCTCGCGTGCTCCCCGGAGATCGCCGGGTACTTCACCTTAACGCGCCCCTGATCCTTCGGATCCAGATTGTCGGTCACGACGCCAACGAACATCCCCTGCATCGGCGCGCTGCGCTCCGGTGGCCCGAGGATACTGGCGATCGTCCCCGGATGCCGGGAGACTTCGAAGTGCGTCGTGTAGCCCTCCTTGGAAAAGCGGTGCGTCGCCTCCGTGACCAGGTACGTGCCACTGAAGCGATCGCCGACGCCGCTGATCTCAACAGACGCACCGGGGATAATCGCCGGATTGCCGCCGCACGACCCCTCGGCATGGACGAAGTCCCTCGTCAGTTCGTCGAGCCTGGCCTTCGCGATATTTTGCGCGTCCTCCTGTGTGTCGATCGGCGTGTCGAGCACGAACTCCTGCGTCGCAATGCTGTATGCCTGATGCGCGACTTCCCCGCCGCTCCTGCGCTCGCCAATCTTCGGTGCGCCATCGCCTTTCTGCGCCCGCCCGACGATCTCTTTTTTCGTGTCGGGGTTCCAGCCCCGCACGACTACCTCATCCACCTGTCCATGCGTTGAGAGGCGTGCCGAGAAGGTGGAGCACGTCTTGCCCCACTCGAGTTTCACCGGCGGTCCCTCGACGTGGAGCCGCTCGCAGTGGAGTGTCTTGCCCCGCACGTAGAGGACGCGACCGATCCGGTCGGCGCGATGACGCAGAAATTCCAGGTTCGTCTGGTTATGCTGATAGACATGGTCGTGCGCCGGGCTTGTCGGCTCCATTCTCACCTGCAAGCCGACTTCCGCCGCGATCTTCCGCACGATGTCCGCGTCCGTCATATTGTTGAAGGTGCGGCTGTGTTTCCCGCGCACCAGGTGGTGCATGCGATCGAACGCGCGAAAGACGACGTTGTGCGCACTCTGATCGTACACTGGTTCGACTTCGACGATTTCGCCATCGAAGAGCGGCTGCTCGCCCTGGCCAGCCTTCGCCGCGATCTCAACCGTCTTGCCCATATCGAGGTGGGTGGCATCCACCCAATACATCTTGTCATCATGCAGTGTCACAGCCGCCATGTCCGGTTGGTAGAGGCTGCTATCGATCATCACCGAGACGAGGTCGTGCATGAATTGCTCGGTGACGGTCTGGCCGCCGATCTTGACGTAAAACTGGCTGAGCAAATTGCTCGTGTCAGACATTCGGAATCTCCAGGACCATCCCCGGCGTCAGCCGCCGCACATGGATGAGCCGGTTCGCTTCGGCGATCTGCCTCCACTGGTTCGCATCCCCGTACTCTTTGTATGCGATCCAGGCGAGCGAATCGCCCTCGTTGACCGTCCAGAGCCGTTCGCCGCCGTCGCCACCGGACGTCGGATTCTGCGGCGGGAAGAGCTTTTCGTCCTTGACCTGCTGAAATGTGACATCGACCGTCGCGCGGACGGGCGTGCCATCGGGCAGGAAGAGCGTGAAGTTCTGCTTCATGCTCGTGATTACGGCATCAAATGACCACGCCTTGCCCCACTGGAAATGCACCCTCGGCGGACGGCCCTTCTTCGTTTTCGGATTTGTCAGTTTGCTGTCCACCAGCATCAGTCCCCAGAGGGCATCCGTATATTCTTTGCGGACATCTGCGGCATCATTCCCCCGATCGTAGGTATCGAAGAAGAGTTGCATCGTCAGCGTCGCGGGGTTGCCGCCGCCAAAGTCCATCGAGGGGACGTTCGTGCTCTTGTTCGCAGCCGCCTTCCACTGATTCGTCTTCTGAAACGCGTACTCCTTGGGATTGAAGAGACACTTGATCGACTTGCGTTCCCCGTCGATGCTGGTGATCGTCGCGTGGTCCATCTTCTTCGGGTCCATTGTCTACCTTCCCAGCATCCATGCTTCCCAGCGTCTCTGCTTCCCGACGATCTATCCGGCGTTGCGACGTTCCAGGGCGAGGCGTCGTTTGAGAATCCCGTATACTTGCCGCGCGAGCGCATCGAGGTCGGGTTCCACCGGCGCGTTCGGCTCGTGTGGCGCCGATGCGGGTGCGGCCGCAGGGCTTCCGCCCTCGCTCGCATGCCCCTCCCCGGCCAGTTGCGGCACTGGCGCCACCGGCGCGAACGGCACGGCGGCACTGGGCGCGACGGCCCCGAACGTTGGCGCGATCGATGCGACAGCGGGGGCCATCATCCAATCCGGCAACGGCTCCCACGGCGCGGGCAATCCATTCCAGTCTTCACTATCCAAACGTTCCCCATCGCGCATGGGTTCCGACCTGGGCGAGAGATCGCGCGCGCGTATCGGTTCTGAGGGGCCGCTCCAGTCACCCGCCACGGTCGGTTGTGGCATCTGCGACAGCTGATAGGCACGCGCGGCGTGCACCACGCGCGTCTCGACACGTCGCGCAAGTGTCTCGTCATTGGCCAGGAGCGCCACGGGGCTTGTTTCCATTGCGATGCCGCCCGGCGGTTGGTCGCCTCGGTCATCGGCGCGCGCGATGGGCGGGATGAACCGGGTGTCGCGGCGGCGCGCAACATGGGTCAGTTCGTGCGCGAGAAGGCCGAGCGTTTCCGGCGCATCGCTCTCGTTCCCGGCCGCCAGCACCATCACATTCCCATCGGTGAGGGCGTCCGCCCGATACGATGCCGCCACGCCCGCCGCGTGCGCCCCCCGATGAACCGGCGCCACACCCGGATCAATCCCCACGAGTGGGTGGAGGAAGCGTCGCGTTGTTTCCAACAGCGGCGTTGGCGCGGGGCTTTCCGCTGCGGGAGCGTCGGCAGGTACCGGCACGGTCGGCGGCGGCTCGATGGTCGGCGTATCGGGATGCCCGGCCATCGGTCCAGGTTGGGCGGGGTGCGCCGTTGGTGGCAGCGGTGAAGCAACCTGTGCTGCGTGCGTCGGTGATCCGGCGAGAGAAGGCGACGAGGTCGAAGGGTCTGCCCGCGCCAGCGGTTCAGCGGCTGTGTCGGGTGAACGGCCAGCGCCATCCGCTCGTCCTTGCTCGGCTCGGTCGGGCAACCAGGGAGTAGACAGTGCGGGCGCGTCATCACGGCGTTCTTCCGTCGGAGGAATGCCAACCTGCGGCGTTTCGGCACCCTGGCCGATCGCGACGGCGGTCTGTGGCGGCTGCGTCCCAGGACTTGCCGGGATGGCTGACGGACGCTCCTCCGTAGCCCGCGTGACCGATTCTCTCCCGGTCGTTGCCGACCCGAAAGGGCGCGGTGGCGATGCGGCAGAGGGTCGGCAATACGGTGCCGGCGCGACGAATCGGCGTTGCGGCCCGGACATTCGCCGGTCGGTCGTTTCCGGTGCGGGCGGGGGGCTGGGTTGCGGAACGGTGAGCGGCGCATCGGGACCGATGCGCCCCGGCCGGGCGACGGATTGCTGCGTGATCGGTTCCGGGGCTGCTCCCGGCTCCGCAGGTGGCCGCGCCGCGCGGGTGAGCCGCGCGAGCCATGTGGCGGGTGAACGGTCTTTGCCATCCGGCAGGAAGAGATCGTCCGCACGAAGCTCTCGTGGTGGGGTCGCAGTCATCGGTGGATCGGGCGGCGGGACGGACAGAGCCGATGCGTCGGGCGTCACGGGCGGCGCATCATCGCGGATCACCCCTGGCCGATCCGGCTGCGATGGAGCCTGCCGGAGTTCCGGCTCGCGCGTCGGCGACACGACTGACTCACGATCGGGTGGCCCCCCTTGTGCCGACAGTGGCGGGGGAAGCGGCGGTACCGGCACGGCGGGAAGGGCCTGCGATGGAGCAGGTTGCGCATGGGAGACATCATCCGTCACACGCGGTGCGGCGGCGGGTTCCGCGTGCGGACTGTCGGGCCGCACCAATCGGTCGCGCATCTCGGCAATCGTTGCGGACGGCGGTACATCCGGCGCATCAGTGGCCGACGCGAGGGGGCGGACAGCCACATCAGCCACCTGTGCCGGAACGTCCGCTGCCCTCTCTGCAGACGGCATCGGCGCGGGCAATGCCGCTTCGATCATTTCGGCCCGCTGAGATTGCCGTAGGGAACGGGTACGCACTTCTTCGACGGGGAACGACTCGCGCGGTGTGGATTCCACGAGCGGTGCTAGTGGCGGGTCCACCATCGGGAGCGACGCCGCGGACGCGGTTGGCGGGCGATCAGCAGCCACAACCGCGTGTTCGCCCGGCGCGATCGCACTCTCTCGCGGCCAGGCATTGTCTGCATCGGCACTTGCTGCTGTCACAACGGGGCCAGGCTCCGGCTCGAGGATCGTCACGGGCGTCTGCGTGGCAGGCGGTGGTGGCGCGGCGGGGGTCGTCGATGCGGGCGGGGTCAGTTGCACATGCGGGCTTGCCGGCTGCGCTATCTCCTCGGTGATCCGGTGTCCCATTTGCTCCCGTGGCGCCGGAACCGTCCGCTGCAGTCGATTGAGTGCGACATCCTGCGGGGCACTGCCCGGCAACGGCGTTGGGGCGGGTGTCACATCGGCCAATGGGGCTGCATCCGCACCGCCAGCGTACGGCCTTGCCGACCGCACAGGAAGATCGTCCGCCACAGGCTCCACATCGGACGCGACGGGCGAGGCGTCGCCGATCGGCTCCCAGGGCTGATCGTCAACGGGCGGCATCGTGGCCATTGGCGGCCCATCCCATGCCGCAGCCGACGTCAGTCGTGCGTCGCCCGGCGTCGCCGCTTCGCCCACCGATGCGGCATCGAGGTCAAAGGGGCCGACTTCGCGCGCGGGACGAGGATCACCGATTACGCGCGGTCGGAATGTGTCCCATCGCCGCGCATCGCTCCGCTCGGGTGCGAGACCGACGAACCGGGCGAGGCGGGGCATTTCGGTCACGCGCCGGGACAACGGCTGCCGGGCGAGGGCCCGATCCGCGAGGCGCTGGTGGCGTATGAGTCGCTGCATGAGCCGTCGTCGTGGCATGTCGCTACCCCATATCGATGCCGTCGTGCGCCAACTCCAGCGTCTCGATGACTGCCGTTGATGTGGTCGCGTTGAACTGCGGCCCGACCCACTTGACCGGGTAGGCGCTGAGGAAGTTCCACCGCATCAGTTCTGTGCCCTGCACATCGAACATGACAACCGAAATATTGCGCCGCCCGATCTTCCCCTTCGTCACCTCGGCCTGCCACTTGAAGAAGTCGTTGGAGCGGGTGATGCCGCGCTTCAGCGTCAGGTTGCTCGCCTTCACGCGGCCGGGGAGGCGATGGACATGGCCGTTATTGCCGCCTTCTTCGTAGTCGAAGAAGGCCGTCTCCACCTGAAGGCCACCGACCTCGGTGAAGACCGCCTCCTTGATGCCGTTGATCTCGACGTAAAACCGGTTACTCGCGTACGCTTCCTGTGGCATCGCTCACCATTCCCCGCGCCGACCGACACGCTCGCCCCGCGCCCGCGCCAGCCGCACATCCGCCAGCGCCAGCCGGTACACGCTGTCCGCCAGGCGTTGAATGTCAATCGCGCCCGGCTTCCCCTGCGGCGGCTGCTCGTGCGGTGTGCTTCCCGTCGCCCCTCCGTCGTGCGGTGTCCTGGTCTCGTCTTCCATCATCTCTCCCTCTTTCGCCCCTCGCTCGCACGCTCACCATCACGCATCCGCAGACAGGTCCAACGCGAAGCGCGCCCCGCACGTCGGGCACTGCGTCTCGACCAGATTCGCGCCGTGATCGTTGACGCGAAGATAGAGGTCTTGCAGATAGGAGAAGTCGGCGGAGAACAGCCCCTCGATGATCGCGGGGCTGACCGGGCTGATGTCACCGAGGCGGGTGACGACGCGGCTGAGGAGCAGGATGCTGACATACGCCTGGTTCGCCTGCACGCGCGGGTCGCCGAGCGGTTCGACCTCGTCGCGCGCGGTGGCGAGGCGCATCGTCCCCTCCTGGCGCCGATTGCCGCGATCGTCGATGTGGCCGCAGGGGAGCGTGAACGCGAACTCGGTTTGCAGCATCGTCGCAGTCGCCACGTCTCATCCTCCCGCACGATCCCCGTCGCCGTAGGCCGGGGAGGGCGCCCACGAGGGGCGCCCTTACCATGCGCGCTCCGAGCGCTATCGCTGGCACAGGCTGAAGCCCATGCCCCCGGTGGCGTGGGCTTCAGCCTGACGCTTCTACTGTTTCCGCTCGTATCCCTCGTGGGTGATTTCCATCTCCTCGATCGCCACCTCATTGTTCGCGGCATTCGCGCCCGGGCCGGTGAGCTTGCTCGGCCAGGCGTTGAAGAAATCCCACTTGGCGATCGCTTCGTTCTTCTGATTGAACATCGTCACGGTGCCATTCTTGCGTGCCGCCTTCATATCGCCTTTCTCGACGAGCTTGCGCCACTCCCACATGTCCATCGAGTCGGTGATGCCGCGCTTGAGGGTGATGTTGTTCCACTTCAGGCGACCGGGCACTTT